>NZ_KV791089.1:88563-97926 GCF_001807855.1 Streptococcus sp. HMSC10E12 | reverse complement strand
GATTTGACAAGAAACCTAGTTCAAGAAGGACTGCTGGCGCTGTCGTTTCACGCAAGACCGCAAAGGTTTGACGTTTCACGCCTTGATTCTGAGCACCAGTCGCATTAATCAAGCTAGACTGGATGGCATTGGCCAAGGTATCACTCATGCTCAAACGAGTCGGATTAGCATGATAGGTCGCATTAATACGTGATGGATATTCTGCATAAGGTTGGTAATAATAAGTCTCAATACCCTGTGCTGCAGAACTTCCTGAAGCATTGATGTGAATACTTACGAAGATATCTGATTCAGAAGCATTAGCTGCACGTGAACGATCCGTCAAGTCGACATAGGTATCACTTGTGCGTGTGGTTACAACTTGATAACCTTCTGCTTCTAGTTTAGCTTTCACACGGCTTTGGATAGCCAAGGTCAAGCTCTTTTCAGAGATACCAAAGTACGAAGCTCCTGGATCATAGCCACCATGCCCAGCATCGAGATAGACAACCTTATTTAAAACATCGTAATTTCCTCTTGATGCCGAACCGATTTTCTTAGGGGCTACCACATCAGCTGAAGTTGCCCCAAAGCCGATATTCTTACCTGAAGCATCAACAATATAGCCATGAACGATGTACTTGCCTGAATTCCACTTGTGCTGGCTAGCTTAAATAGTCACCTTATAGGAACCGTCATCCTGTTTTGTGGCATTATGCCAAACAAGATCATCCTGACCATTTTGCTCAGACCAGACTGGGATAACCACACCTGAAATACCACTTGGCTTAGTTTCATCGACATCAACCACGGTCTCAGTCAAATACTGACGGTTGCCATCCTTATCGACGAGATAAACATCTGCACGGTATTTACCAGTTGAATGTTTATGGTCTGAAGCCTTAATTGTCGCACGATAGCTACCGTCTGCTTGTTTACTTGCCTTATGCCAAACCAAATCATCTTGACCATTAACAAGACTCCATGATGGGATCAAGATTTCCTTCAAGCCATTTGGTGCAACAATATTGCGAACCACAGCATCAAAAGTACCTGTAGTTGCATCATTATTTTCAATCGTTAGGCTTGCGCTTGGACGAGATTGGCTAACTTCCACCACTTTTTCAGTCAAATAGAAACGCTTGTTGAAATTATCTACGATATAGGCATCTGCACGGTATTTACCAGTTGAATTTTTGTGGTCACTTGCCTTAATGGTAGCTCGGTAAGAACCATCTGCTTGCTTCGTCGCCTTATGCCAAATCAAATCATCTTGACCACCAACGAGACTCCATGATGGGACTAAGATTTCTTTCACACCTGTAGGAGCAATGATATTTTTTACCACAGCGTCAAAAGTGCCTGTAGCTGCATTATTATTTTCAATCGTTAGGCTTGCACTTGGACGAGAGTAAGTTACCGATACTACTTTCTCAGAAATATAATGTCTCTTATTTGTTCGATCAACAACATAGGCATCTGCACGGTAATTGCCAGCCTCCCCCTTGTGATCTACCACCTTAATGGTTACACGATAAGAGCCATCCATTTGCTTGGCTGCCTTATGCCAAATCAAGTCATCTTGACCATTGGCTAGACTCCAAGATGGAACAAGAACCTCTTTAACACCCAAGGGTGCCACAATATCTCGAACCACAGCATCAAAGGTACCAGTGACCTTGTTGTTGTTCTCAATTGAGAAGCTAGCCTTAGGTTTTAGAACATCAGTATCATGAGATGAACCTGAGGCATGAGTCAACTTAGCAGGTTCAGCCACGATATTGCTTGAAACCTCAGAAGCAGTCGGTACCGTCGCATTTTCTGAACTCGCTACTGTGTTAGCCTGAACTACAGATTCAGAGGCAACGACTCTTGATTCAGATGCTGCAATCGTTGTTGAGCTTGCTTGACTAACTTGTGGAGCACTTGAGTTTGCTACTTCACTTGTGGCTGTAGGTGTTTCCGCAACAGTTGAACTTGGTCTTGCTGATGGTGACTCTTGTGCAAGGACTGCTCCACCACCAAAAATATCTGCTGCAGTCGCAGGTTGATACTGGTTCCCTTCAGTAACCGTAGGCATTTGCGTAGCTACCTCATCAGCACTGGCTACCTGAGTAGTCACCACCATGAGAACAGCTGCACTGGCATAGTAGATAAAATCTTTTGTTCGCATTTAACTTTCCTTTGACACTTTTTAATACGTCACCCATTTTACCATAGAAAATATCTTACGAATAGAGCAAAAGTGATAATTCTCTAAAAAAACTATAAAAATGATAAAAAAATAAGTAATTTCTATGCTGAAAGCATCAATGTCATCCAAATAAAGAACCTAAAAGCCCATAAATATGAGATTTCAAACATGTATATAATATTCTGAAAATAGATAAATAAAAAATATGACTATCAAAAATGAACACCAAAAAAGCCCTTAGAAGTTTCCTTCTAAAGACCTTTCATTAATAGATTAAGCAAAGATTGAGAAGAATGGTGCACCAAGCTTAGTATCCATTGCATCTCGACTCTGAACACCATGAATGTAGTCCAATGAATACCAACCATTGTTATTGGCGTTAAATGGATCACGAACATAAGTTTTACCATTATCATAGCCATGAAGCACGATTTCATGCGTGTAAGGATAATTGATAAATTGGCTTGCTCCTACTGCTGCCAGAACGTGTTGGCCTGACATCAAAGCTGAAGCAATGTTAGCAATGCTTGAAAGCATGTTGCTCTTGAGACCCCAATTTTTACTTGCTAATACAATACCATCCGCGTCTGTACCAGCAACTGATGTTTTATTGAATGAATTTGTATTGTAGTACAAATAATCCGCAACTGTCGTTGGTGCAATTACTGTTCCCAAAATATCTGTAAAAGTCATGGCAAGTGATGTTGGAACACAACCTGACTGGTCCATATTGCTGACACCATACCACTTAGAAGCCCAACGAGGATCACGTTGAGAATAATAAGTCGTCTGAGGCTCAACACGACGATTACGTGGAGCAAGAGCTGTCTCACCAAGGTTGAATCCGTCTACAGTATTGTCTACATAGTCTACATAAACATGAGTCGTATAGTTACCAATGAGATTCTTATGATTAACAGTCGATACATTGATTTCAGTATGTGTTCCAGTAGGTGCCGTATTGTACCAAGAAAGGTTTCCTTGGTTGCTTTCTGACCATACAGCTACACGGATATTCTTAATCTGACGTCCTTGTGGCGCTTGATCAACTACAACTGTAAAACTACCTGCTTCTGAATTAACATTAGTGATATAGGTTTGCGTTTTAGTCTTAGCATTACGGAATTCAAGAGTTGTCGTTGTGCCACCAACACCAACTTGTGACCCATCATTCAAAATGTAGTACAAATGAATATTGTACAAACCTGTTGAGTTTTTATGGTTAGTAGCTTGAACATTTACCGTTAAGTGCCATTAGCTTGACGTGTTGCTTCATACCAACGAATATCATCTTGTCCGTCTTTTTCAGACCAAATAGGTACTTGAACAGTACGAACACCTTTAGGACTATAGACATCACTAATAATAACATCAAAGGTTCCAGTGTCTTTATTGTTATTAACTACTGAAATGGTACCGACTGGTTTATTATGTTTCACATCCACAATTGTTTCAGTGACATAATGACGTTGGTTGGCATTATCTACGATATAAAGGTCAGCACGGTAATTTCCTAGAGAATTCTTATGCTCACTAGCCTTAATAGTAACACGGTAGCTACCATCAGATTGACGACTAGCCTTATGCCAAACCAGATCATCTTGTCCGTTAACTAGACTCCATGAAGGAACTAAGACTTCCTTAACCCCATTTGGTGCTACGATATTGCGAATAACAGCATCAAAAGTACCTAAATCAGCATTATTATTTTCAATAACGAGACTTGCGCTAGGGCGAGTTTGAGTAACTTCTACCACTTTTTCAGTGAGATAGAAACGTTTGTTAGAGTCATCTACAATGTAGGCATCAGCACGGTATTTACCTGTTGAATTCTTATGATCCGTTGCTTTGATAGTCACTCGGTAAGAACCGTCGGCTTGACGACTTGCCTTATGCCAGATAAGGTCATCCTGACCACCAGCCAAACTCCATGATGGAACAAGAACCTCTTTTAAACCTGTAGGTGCAACAATATTACGAACAACGGCATCAAAAGTACCTGCTGCAGTATTGTTGTTTTCAATCGTAAGAACACCGCTTGGTCGAGCATAATCAACAGACACTACTTTTTCGGCAATATAATGACGATTGTTAGCGTTGTCCACGATGTAGGCATCAGCACGGTAATTCCCTTTATTGCCCTTATGCTCACTTGCCTTAATGGTGACACGATAGCTACCATCATTTTGCTTGGTTGCCTTATGCCAAATAAGGTCGTCTTGACCATTTTCAAGGCTCCATGATGGGACTAACACTTCTTTAACACCTAGTGGTGCTGAGATATTAGTGATAACGGCGTCAAAAGTTCCTGCCTTAGCATTATTATTTTCAATAGCAAAACTTGCTTTAGGTTTCAACTGCTCTGGTGTCTTACCAATGAAGACCTGCGTAGTTGTTCCACCAACACCCGTCATTTGACCATCTTTTTGAATATAATAAAGATGGATGTTATAAAGACCGGTTGAGTTTTTATGAGCTGAAGCCTTAACGTTTACTGTATAAGTTCCATTATTTTGACGGTTAGCCGTATACCAGATAATGTCATCTTGGCCATTAATTTCTGACCAAATTGGAACAGAGACAGTTTCAACACCGTTTGGTGCCTTAACATTAGAGATGACAACATCAAAGCTACCAACAGTTGGATTGTTATTGACAATAGAAATGGTTCCACTCAAATCGCCTTGGGTGGCATCAACCTCAGCACTGGCATTAGCTGTGAAACGTCCTGTATAGTCCACGCTGTGGTCAAAGACATGTTTACCTGGCAAGAGATTAGCCGTAGCTGAAAACTGCCATGCTCCAGTTTTGGCATTATAGCGCATGTTCTTAGCACTTGTTGCTGTAAGAGTTGTTGATGGATACTGGGCAACCCAGAAATTCTCAATCCCAAATTGAGAGGTTGATACAGGTCCACGGTAGCCTAGATTGTTCTCATCCAACCAGCTAGCACTTGTGTAGAACATCAAGTTGTTGTATCCATGCTTACGCATTTCGTTAACCCAAGCTTGAGTGTTACGGTTGATATTTGGAAGCATCTTAGAGTCTTCGAAATCATTAACCATAACAGTACTCTTTGGAAGGTTTAGTTTTTGTGCAGCTTGGATGTAGAAACGAGCTTCTGCACGTGCTTCTTCCTCAGTTGTGTATCGAGAAAAATGATAGGTTGATACTTGAAGACCAGCAATTTGAGCATTGCGAACTTGTGAGGGCGCTTTAGGGTTGTTGTACCAAGTGTCCTCAGTCAACTTGACAACGACACCACCCACACCCTGGCGTGCAAGAGCACGATAGTCATCTACACTGATATCACCATTATGGCTGCTGACATCGATAAAAGTCTTTGGTTGTACCTTAAGCGTTGGCGAAGGAACATCCGTAGAATTTGTCAATTTAGCAGGTGTTGCTACAGCGCTGTTTGACGTTTCCGAACTTGTCGCACTTGTAGAAGCTGTTGCACTTTCTGAACTAACAACTGAAGATGTTACTGAAGTTGAAGTCACGGCAACAGTAGAGTTAGCTACTGAAGTTGATGCCGCAGTTGTTACAGCCTCTGAACTTTGTGGTGCGAGTGACGTAGATACCGCAGGAGCACTAGGTTTTGCCACCTCACTCGTAGCTACGGGTGCTGAAACAGTTGAACTAGGAGTTGCAGGCAAGGCTGCTTCTCCACCAAAAATCTCAGCCGCTGTCGCAGGTTGATACTGATTTCCTTCAGTAACAGAAGGCGTTTGTGTCGCCACTTCATCTGCATGAGCAACCTGAGTTGTGACAGCTAAAAGAACAGCCGCACTGGCATAGTAGATAAAATCTTTTGTTCGCATTTAACTTTCCTTTTGCATTTTTAATACGTCAACCATTTTACCATAGAAAAACTCTAATGGAAAGGTCATTATTAAAAGTTTTCTAAATAAGGCAGAAATATTATAAAATTATAAACAAACTTTCTCTCTTGATAGAAAACTCTTTAACTTATTATTCGTATTTTTCTTTAAAAACTATTGAAAATCCGTAACGATTTTTTCAAATAAATACAAATGAAAAAAATCCCCGAACTTCCGTCCGAGAATTTTATCAGCTTTATTTACGTTTTGGTGGGTTATGGATAGCTTCTCCAAGTACGTCAGCAAAGGCTTCATACATGTTTTCAGAGAAGGTTGGGTGACCGTGGATAGATTGCAAGAGTTCATCTACAGTCAATTCGTTTTCCATAATTGTTGACGCTTCATTAATCAATTCAGCTGCGGCTGGACCGATAATGTGAACACCAAGGATTTCATGGTACTTTGCATCTGCAACGACTTTAACAAAACCTTGAGCTTCATTTGAAGCGATGGCACGTCCGTTACCAGCAAAGCTTGATTTACCAATGAGAACATCACCGTATTTAGCGCGTGCATCTTCTTCAGTAAGACCACACATTGCTACTTCTGGGTGAGTGTAGACAGCTGCTGGTGTGTAGTCAAGGTGAGCCTTACGGACATTGCCACGCATAGCATTTTCAGCTGCAACTTCACCCATACGGTAAGCCGCGTGAGCAAGCATCTTAGTTCCGTTAACATCACCTGGTGCGTAGATTCCTGGGATTGATGTTTCTTGATAAGCATTAACTTTGATACGACCACGGTCAAGTTCAAGGTTAAGATTTTCAAGACCATCCAATTGAGGGACACGACCGATTGAAAGAAGGGCACGATCCGCAACAATTTCTTCACCATTATTAAGTTTAAGGGTCAATTGGTTGTTAGCTTCTACAATCTCAGAAACCCCAACAGATGTCATGATCTTCATACCCTTCTTAGCAAGGATTTTTTGAAGTTCAAGAGATACTTCTTTATCCATAGCAGGAATAATGCGGTCAGCCATCTCAACAACAGTCACTTCTACACCATATGAGGCATAAACAAGACCAAGCTCGATACCAACGACACCACCACCCATAACAGCAAGTGATTTAGGCAATTCACGCAAATCAAGGATATCATCTGATGTCATCACAAGTTGTGACTCAATACCAGGAATATTGATACGAGATACTTTTGATCCAGTCGCAAGGATGATATTACGTCCCTTGATTGTTTCTGAACCAATAGTAACTGTCTTATCTGGATTAACTTGACCAAGACCGTTAAAAATAGTGACCTTGTTAGCCTTCAAAAGACCTTGAACACCACCAGTAAGAGTCTTAACAACAGAGTTCTTAAAGTCAACTGTCTTATCCATATCGATAGTGTAGTTTGTTGACGCTAGGTTAATACCACGACCTGCAGCAATCTTAAGTCCATCAAGGATTTCTGCATTTTTAAGATAGGTCTTAGTTGGGATACATCCTTTATTCAAACATGTTCCACCAAATTCAGATTTTTCAACGATGGCAACCTTACCACCAAGTTGTGCACCACGAATGGCAGAATAGTAACCAGCAGGACCACCACCAACAACGATAATATCGTACTCATTGTCAGCAAGCGGTGCTTTTTCTGCAGCAGCTGCTGGAGCAGCTTGGGCAGGAGCTTTAGGAACTTCAAGACCAGCTGATTCCAACTGAGCAGTTGCTTCAGCAACAGTTGCGCCAGCTGCCTTGTCAGCCACAACTTCACCTTCTGCTCCAATATAACCAATAACCTCAGTAACTGGCACTGTTTCACCAGCCTGACGAGTAATTTTCAAAAGAACACCAGAATCCTCTGCTTCAAGTTCCATGTTCGTTTTATCTGACATGATTTCAAGAAGAATATCTCCCTCATTAACCACATCACCCTCTTGTTTCTTCCACTCGATGATTTCGCCTTCCTGCATATCAACACCAAGCTTAGGCATAATAATCTCAAAAGCCATTTATAAGATACCAAGAGCGACCAGAAAGCGACTGAAAATTAGGCGTCTGACATGTCAGCCTGCTGACGTAGACAGACGGTCTATTTTCCAAGCTTTCCGCTCGGGTTCAGTTATACCCTCTGGTTCGCCCTCTCCTTTCTATTAAAACTTCAGTTTTCAGATATTTTTTTCTTAAATCAACAATTCCATAGGATTTTCAATCAAATGTTTCAAATCAACCATGAATTTGGCACCATTCATACCATCTACGATACGGTGGTCAATTGTCAAGCATAGACCCATGATTGGTCGTACGACAACTTCTCCATCAACAACAACTGGAGTTTGAATAGTTGCTGAAACACCAAGGATAGCTGAGTTTGGTTGGTTGATGATTGGGTTAAATGACTTAGTTCCAAACATTCCCAAGTTAGTAATAGAGAAGGTTGAACCTGACATTTCTGCAGCCTTCAATTTACCAGCTTGAGCTTTCTTGATGACATCCTTAGAAGCCACAACGAACTCAGACAAACTCATCTTATCTGCACCGTGAACGACAGGTACAATTAATCCATCATCGAGACCAACGGCAATACCGAGATTAACAAATTTGTGTAATTCGATATTTTGCGCATCGTCAATCAAGGATGCGTTGAGGTAACGGTGTTCCTCTTTCATAAGAGTACGCACAACTGCCAAACCAATCAAATCCGTGAAGGTTACCTTCATACCAGTCTTATTCATGATTGGGTCTAGGACTTGCTTACGAAGAGCCATAAGGTTAGTCATGTCCACGTCATAGTTGAGGGTGAAGGTTGGTGCAGTCAAGTATGAGTGCGTCATTCCCTTAGAAATAGCCTTACGCATAGCAGACATTGGGATAACTTCCACACCTTCTGGCAAGACTTTTTCAAGTTTAGCTTCAACTACAGGTGCAGCAGCCACTTCCTTCACTTGCGCTGGAGCACTGATTGCAAGGATATCTTCCTTAGTAATCTTACCACCAAAGCCTGTTCCAGATACGCTAGCTAAGTCAATACCAAGGTCCGCTGCAATCTTACGTGCCAATGGAGTCGCCTTAGGTTGAGCACCCTTAAAGTTTTCAACGTCATCAGCATGAACACGACCTTTTGCTCCAGTTCCTGGAACTTGAGTGAGGTCAATGCCCAACTCACGCGCCACCTTACGAGCCTTAGGTGTTGCACGTACTTTGCCACCTTCGTGTACGACAGGAGCCTGGGTTGCCACTACAGGTGCTTCTACAGTAGCAACTTCTTCAACTTTTGGCGCAGGTTCAGCAGCTGGTGCGCTAGCTACGTTATCAGCCACAACTTCACCCTCTGCTCCAATATAACCAATAACCTCAGTAACTG
>NZ_KV791089.1:35723-88543 GCF_001807855.1 Streptococcus sp. HMSC10E12 | reverse complement strand
CTGCTCCAATATAACCAATAACCTCAGTAACTGGTACAGTTTCACCAGCCTGACGCGTAATCTTCAAAAGAACACCAGAATCTTCTGCTTCAAGTTCCATGTTCGTCTTATCTGACATGATTTCAAGAAGAATATCTCCCTCATTAACCACATCACCCTCTTGTTTCTTCCACTCGATGATTTCGCCTTCCTGCATATCAACACCAAGCTTAGGCATAATAATCTCAAAAGCCATAATTTATGATACTAAGAACGCTAAAATGCGACAGAATTTTAGGAGTTTTACGTTAGTGTGCTTGCACACCAGTAAAACTATCTAAATTCCGAAGCATTTCGTTCGAGTTCAAATTGACTCAAACGCTTTAACGCCCTCTCCTTTCTACTTTAAATTATAATTTCCGATACTCCCACAGTTAAAACAAGAAACACATTTTACTAGCGAGAAATATCACTTAACCGTCGCTAGAAAGTTAGTTTCCTTTATTGGCCATCTTGATAATAGCAGCCTTAATCTTTTCAACATCTGGAAGAACCGCTTGTTCCAAGACACGCGCATAAGGTACAGGCACATCTTCACTTGCCAAACGTACAATTGGATGGTCAAGGTAATCAAACGCCTCACTTTCTGTAACCATAGCAGCAATCTCACCGATGAATCCACCAGTCTTATAAGCATCATTGACCAACATAAGTTTACCAGTCTTCTTAACTGACTCGAAAATCAATTCCTTATCAAGTGGGATAAGCGTACGTGGGTCAACAACCTCAACATTGATACCTTGTTCAGCCACTTCTTCAGCAGCCTTAAGAACACGTTCCAACATACGACCATATGTGACAATAGTAAGGTCAGTTCCTTCACGCTTAATTTCACCTTTTCCAAGTGGAATGTAGAAATCAGGATCTTGTGTTACTTCCTCTTTTTTACCGTAAAGTGCTTTTGGTTCCATGAAAATAACAATGTTATTATCTTGAATAGCAGATTTCAAAAGACCTTTAGCATCGTTAGCATTACCTGGAGCAACCACTTTAATCCCTGGAATGTGAGTCAACCATGACTCAAGAGATTGTGAGTGCTGTGCCGCAGAACCAATCCCTGAACCAGAGGCTACACGAAAGGTTACAGGAGTCTTCAAACCACCACCAAACATGTAGTTGTTTTTTGCACCATTATTAACGATAGCATCAAGGGCAATCGTGATGAAGTCCATGAAAGTCAAGTCAACGATTGGACGAAGACCTGTAATGGCAGACCCAACAGCTGCACCAGCGATAGCCGCCTCTGAAATTGGTGTATCTTTAACACGTTTTTCACCAAACTCTGCCAACATACCAACTGATGTACCGAAGTCACCACCATAGATACCAACATCTTCACCCATAAGGAAGATATTTTCGTCTTTACGCATTTCCTCGCTCATAGCAAGGTTTACTGCCTCACGCAAGGCCATCAATTTTGTTTCACTCATACTTGTATTCCTTAACCTTTCTCTTTAGTCTACCCATACATCTTCAAAGGCAACTGAAAGTTCTGGATCTGGGCTATTTTGGGCGAACTCATAAGCTGCATCAACCTCTGCCTTAACTTGGCTTTGGATAGCATCTAACTCTTCAGCGCTTGCGATATTTTCAGCAACAAGATAGTCACGGTATTTAATAATAGGGTCGTTATTGTTCTTCCACTCGTCAACTTCTTCCTTAGTACGGTAAACACCCGCATCGGCAGTTGAGTGACCGAACCAACGGTAAGATTCTACCTCAACGATAGCAGGACCGTTACCACCACGGACATGCTCAACAGCCTTGCCCATTGTTTCATAGACTGCCAAAACATCGTTACCATCTTCACAGTAGAAACCAGGAATACCATAAGCTTCCGCACGTGTATAAAGGTGAGGTGTGTTTGTAGCTTTATGGATATCCATTGAGATACCATAACGGTTATTGATGATAAAGAAGATAACAGGTAATTTCCACGTAGCTGCCATATTGACTGACTCATGGAATGAACCTTCATTAGTTGCACCATCTCCTGAGAAGGCCACAACAATGTTTCCTGTTTCTTTGTACTGTTGAGTGAGGGCTGCACCTACGGCAAGAGCGTAACCACCACCAACAATACCGTTAGTTCCATAGTTACCTTTTTCAAAGTCAGCCAAGTGCATAGAACCACCACGGCCCTTAGAAACACCAGTAGCCTTACCGGCAAGTTCTGCCATCATTTTATTCAAATCCATGTCTTGGGCGATAGATTGTCCATGGCCACGGTGATTTGAAAAGAAGATATCGTCATAGCTCAAGTGTTGAACAGCACCAACGTTAGCTGCTTCCTCACCTACTGAAAAGTGAGTCATTCCTTGAACAAAGCCACGACGAACCAATTTATTAATACGTGAATCAAATTCACGAATACGTTCCATTTTAGTGAACATCTCAAGATGTGTCTCTTTAGAAAGTTTTACCATATCGATCTCCTCTATCGAAATTTTTCTATACATCTAGGATAGGTTAAAAAAACTTAATGAGCAAGAAATATGCTTGAAAAATGAAAAGCCTTACAACCTTATCACTTATAGGCAATTCGTATGCTCTTTTTTTAAGCGATATGGTATAATTGTATAGATTTTACCCGAATAGGAGAATATTTGATATTGAGTGACGTCATCGTTCACGGACTTACGGCATGTATAGCTTTTATTTTACAAATTGTTATCTTCAAGATGACCACCCAGAGGTCTCTTAGATACTGGATTCTTATTTTAGCAGGAATAGCAATTTTCGCCACTAGTTATTTTGGTATTTCCTTTCCAAAATCCGGTTTTATTGGACTTGTACTTCTTCTAGCTAACAAATCCTTCAAAAATCTGAGACATACCATTTTGGAGACTTTCTTTATACCTTTCACCTTTGCCTTAATGGTGAGACTGGTCATTTTCCTGATTATTCCAATCTTTTTCCCTTCTGTCCTAGATTATTATTTTGCTGGTCCATTTATACTTTTGCTTGCCTTTTTGCTATGGTTTGCTCAAAGTGCCCTTCTTCAAGTGGACTACTCTCGAATGATGCAAATTGATAAAGCGAGACCTTGGTACAAATCAACCTCTGTTGCTCTTTGTGCTCTAGCCATTATTTACTTTGCTTCCGAACTCCTTTCGACAAGCATTCACTTTACCGTTGCTTTTCTTATTATTACAGCTCTGATTCTATCTGGACAGGTTAATCTCTATAGAAAGGACCTCAGTGCGCAAACACAAGAAGCTCAAGAGGAACATTCTCAGCTTCTTCAAAAATCAAGCCAGAACATCAATACTTGGTACCAGAAAAAAACTAGCCAAGAGCTCTTTATCAAAGATGAAGCTGAAAATCTCTATGATATCATTCGTTTCCAACAAAACGAAGAGGCTCAGGAGTTAATTGATTACTTGCTGACTCCGAATCCACTAGACAAGAAGATTGATCATTTTTATCGAGATAAACTGGAAAATATTAAACTGCCTGATTTACAAGTACTCTTTGAAGCAAAATTTTTAAAGGCAAAAGAACTGAATGTTTGGGTTAGCATGGAGGTTCCAGAACCCATTACCATCTATCCTATTTATCCTCTAGACTGGGTATATGTCTTATCAACGATCTTGGATCACGTCATTGACCAAGCACAAGATAGTGAACAGAAATACCTTAGCTATGCTTATTTTAAAGACGAGGATAGTCAACACTTTGTCGTTGAAAGTTCAAGCACTAAAGAAGATTCAGCTATTACATCTGATTTCGCTGATCCTGAACTAAAACGTGTCAATAGTATCCTAGCTACTTATCCAAACGTTAACGTTGTTTCAAATACGCGTGCTGGGATCTATCGCTTACAAATTGAGATTGACATGACAAAAGGAGGTTACAATGATTACTAATATTATCAATCCTCTCTTACAAGCTGTTAGTTTCATTTCTATTTGGTACCTCTACCAGACCATGTCTAAAGTTAAGCCACTACGAGGACACATCTTACTTTTATTTCTATCCTATGTAGCTGCTGCATCTTACTTTAACTTAGTCAAAATCGTTATAGATCCACTTTTCTTCCTTGTTGCTGATTTGGCCCTTGTCAAAGAGCGTTCTTTCTATCATCGATTACTTTACGCTTTTTATCCAACTATCCTTTTTGATATGGCTACCCGACTACTTTCACTCGTCATTCTCCCTCACGTCTTCCATATCAAAGGTGATGTTACCCTCAATACTAACTTACATATCCTCACCTACATCTTAGCTCCGTTAATTATTTACCTAACGCTTAAGATCTTCGCAGTAGATCTCAATCAGATGAGTAGTCTTGACGAAGCTTGGGCTAGACGAAACTGGTTGCGAAGTACTGCCTTCCTAGCTATCTACTATGTCTTCTTTACTGTTATCCATGGTCTTAACAGTATCCTTCCAACAGCTAATGACCCTAAAAATTTATTTGAAATGGTTTTTAAGGTTAGTTCTAATAGTTCTGTGATTTTAGTTCTCTATATTGCCCTACTTCTATGGGATTTTTACAATTGGAACCAGGCTATTCACCAACAATCTATCGATAGACTTAACAAAGAACGTCATAAATTGTTGGGTACTATGACTAACTACAGCAAGTCCTTTATCCAGATTATCACCCAAAAGCAGAAATCCTTTGACCTATTCAAAAAAAATCTCAAGGATGTTTCACTGGCTTTGGAAGATGGAGATACTGCCAAAGCTACTAGTCTACTTGAGATTTATAAAACGGATAATGCTAGCATTGGTAATCCAGAGACGCAAGAAAACTTGGATAAGCTCAGCAATCCTATATTAGCTAGTTTTCTTTCAAATCGTATTTTGGAAATGAGAGCAGCACATGTCGACATTTCCATAAATATTAGTCCTCAGTTTGGTGAAGTTCCTTTATCTGATTTAGATTTGTATCAACTTCTCCAAGCTTCAGATAGAGCCATATTTAAACTCCTTCGTCCTGACATCAAGGTCAATAGTAGTTACCTGCAACTGGATCACTCACAACTCCTTGTTGTTGAATTACCTGTTTTGACTGACAAGGTTAGTAAGGATCAAGACCTTAATGAATTGGTAAAGAGCCTACCAAATGTTGACTATCGCATCGGTTTACATGCAGGTTATCTGACTCAAATTATTGAAGTCTTTGAGCCTGGTTATTAAGTGATAATGAAAAAGAGCCACTGGCTCTTTTTTTGTTGCTTTATATCTCTTCACAGTAAAACTTCCTAACATTTTTGAACGAAATAAATTCTTCGACATACAAAAAGACACCCAAAATCATATAGACTGAGTGTCTCTACAAATAGTAAACTCCGACTAGTGTGGATTAGAAGGCACCGCCTCCGCCACCTCCGCCACCACCAGAGAAGCCTCCGCCTCCAAAGCCGCCACTACCACTGTTCGAATTGATAGAGAAACTACTTACGCTATCTGAGGCAGAAACATAAGATTCTAGATAATTGACATTATTCATCATGATAAACGGTGCTGCTGAATAAGTAAACTCATCTAGAGATGGATTGCTGAGGTGGATGTTGTAACGTTTTAGGACATCACTTACTTTTTTCGCCTGTCCATAGAGTGTCGCATAAACCAAGATACGATTCCATAGGATGACAGATTCTAGCTCTGACTCTTTAAAGCTAGGAATACTCTTAATCATATTTTTAAAGCTATGCCACTGGTAATAGGTTGAAATTTGAGTTGCATCAAGACATCTCTGACGACGTCTTTTCACTAAGTACCAGAATAAAATCGTAACTCCTGCTATAGGTAGAAGACCAAGAATATAGTAAAAACCAAGTCCTGATCCAAAGGCAGCAAATAAGAACAAGGTTGAAAGAATACAAAGCACCATTGAAAGTACCAAAGCTGCTACTCCCAATAGGTTAAATGTCTTTTCTTTCGGACTAAAATCTCTATAAATGTTAGGAAGTCCAAGCGCAAATTCCTCTTTTTCTACGCCTTTTGCTACTTGATAGCCGTCATTAGTGAATTGATATTTGACACGTTTTCCTTGGGAACGTATTGCTTCACGCTCATAGCTTGTTCTAGCACTCTTAAATTGTTTTTCTAGAGCATCTTTATCAAGATAATAGCGCGAGAACATTTCCGTATCTCTAATTTCCATGCGACCATCAAACAACATATCCAAGAAAGACACTTCAAATGAAGAGAGACCTTCCTTTTCAATACGTGTCAGAATATTACTATCACCTTCTTGTCTATAGGTGAGATGACTTCTATCAATCAAATCAAGGATGGTTGCTTGCACCATATATTTGAACTTCAAAGGACCTGTTTCTTCTTTCAGTCCTGTTTTATCAAAAGACTGATTATAAACATTCTTAGCTAAGACCAAAGGTGCTAAATCTTGAGGGGCTTCATAAAGACGTGCATCTCGAGGGAAAGAAGGCGTTCTAGTGCTATAAAGAACAATGAGGTAACATAAAATACCAACAAGAACAAAGCTTAAGATTACAAGTGGCAAGGTGACATAAAATAGATGTCGAAACTTTTCTTTAGATTCCTTGATATCTCTTTCTTTTTTTAGAAAGTCTGCCTCATTCGTTTTATTTAATAAATAAGCCGGGTTATTTTCCCGTAAAGTACTGGTCATCGGCCAGTAGGCGTGTAATTCCAATTTACCTGAGGATGGTAAATTGTCTACATGAACCTGATAACCAGTAGAAGTACGCTTAACCTGTGGGTCTTTTCCGAAATAGCCGGTGTGGGCATAAAGCTCTCCCTGACTTGCATCTAGACCATCAACTGTGAAATCAACATGTCCAAATCCTTTATCCCAATCAGAGATAGGAAACCAATTTAAAACTGCAATATCTGAATATAGATTCAACAGGTGTTGGATTTGCCAAGTAACTTTGAGAACTACCCTGTCACCATCTGACCCTGAATTATAAACCTTGAGTTTCACCCCATCATTAGAGTCTGTTTTTTCTACGGTGATATCTGTCTTTTCTTTTCCATTTACGGTTGCCGAAACCTTAGGATCATCCATGATAGAATAGCCACCAATTTTCCCCAGAGTTACATACTGACCTTTATAATCACTATCAAAATCATAAGTCACTTCCTGAGTAAACGTCGAATTACCATCATCATGGATTGAAAGGTGACCTACATAGGAGGGCAGACTATACTCTACCTCATCAGCTCGGACATGTTGCAAAGACAGGGGCATAAAACAGGCTAACAAAAAAGTTAAAGCAAGGTATTTAACGAGACCTTTCAGTACTATTTTCATATTTTTGCTCCTTTTCAGATTAAAAAAGCAGGTGCACCACCAAATGACTCGATGTGCCCTGCTCTAATCTACTACTTAGGCTTGATAAACAATCTCACCGTCACAGATAGTGTATTTAACACTGCCCGTAAGCTCTTCGCCTACAAATGGTGAATTAGCTGCCTTAGACTTAAAGTCTGCTGTGACCTGACGTTTTTCTTTGTCTGCAAAGATTACGAGGTCAGCTGGTCCATTTTCAGCCAAATAACCAGCATCGAAGCCATATAAATCAGATGGGTTGCTAGTCATTACTTTCAAGAGTTCAGTCAAGCTTAAGTGACCTGCTTCAACCAAGTAGGTCAAACCAAGAGAGAGTGATGTTTCAAGACCAGTCATTCCTGATGGTGCTTTAGTCACATCAGCCACATTCTTTTCATCGGCATGGTGTGGCGCGTGGTCTGTGGCAATGACTGAGATGACTCCAGATTTCAACCCTTCGATAACGGCCTGACGGTCAGATTCCAAACGAAGTGGTGGGTTCATCTTGGCATTAGCACCTTTTGAGAGCAAGAGGTCTTCAGTCTTAGAGAAATGCTGTGGTGCCACTTCGGCAGTAACTTGCGCTCCAAGTTTTTGAGCAAATTCTACCACTTTTACAGATTCAGCCTTTGACAAGTGTTGAATATGAACGTGTGCTTGTGTATCATAAGCAATCATGACATCACGCGCAATCATACTGTACTCAGCTACACCAGTTGCCCCGCAAATATGGAATTCTTTTTTAGCAATATTTTCATTGAAACCGAGAATACCATTGAGGTCCGGATCCTCCTCGTGAAGGCTGATAAAGGTATTATTCTCTTTAGCTAGCTCCATGGCCTTTTTGACAATACCAGCATTGGTCAATGGAATACCATCATCTGAGAATCCGACAGCACCTGCTTCAAGTAAGCCCTTGAAATCAGTGATATTTTCACCATCAAAATTCTTTGTAATGGTCGCAACAGACTTAACATGGATATTTTCCTTAGCTGCTGAAGTCAAGACCTCCTCCAAGGTTTCCTTGTCTGAAATCGTTGGATTAGTATTAGCCATCATTACAACTGTTGTAAAACCACCTGCGGCAGCTGCCAAGGCACCAGTATGAATGTCTTCTTTATGGGTTTGACCTGGTTCACGGAAATGAACGTGAATGTCAACCAAACCAGGAGCTACCACAAGACCGGTCGCGTCGATGACTTGAGCATCATCAGCTTCGATATTTTCCGCAATCTTAACGACTTTTTTACCATCAACAAGAACGTCAGCTTGCTTATCCAAACCAGACTTAGGATCTACAACACGACCATTTTTAATTAGTAACATAATCTTCCAACTTTCTATTTTACTTCAACCAATCAATTGGAGATTGGCCTTGAGATTCAAGGTAGGCATTGGTTTTTGAAAAAGGCTTGCTTCCAAAAAAACCACGATAAGCCGACAAAGGACTTGGATGGGCACTCTCAATAATGGCATGCTTGGGATTTGTCACCAGTGCCTTCTTCTTACGAGCATAACCACCCCAAAGTATAAAGACAACAGGAGTATCCTTCTGATTAAGGACCTTTATAACAGCATCTGTAAAAGGTTCCCAAACCTGACCGGCATGCCCATTTGCTTGACCAGCAGGAACCGTCAGACAGGCATTAAGCAAAAGCACCCCCTGCTTAGCCCAGGATGTTAAATCATGGAAAGGTCTAGGGCCCAGATCTTCCTCTAATTCCTTGAGAATATTCTTCAAAGATGGGGGAGCAGGCAGACTATCGGGGACTGAGAAGGATAGTCCCTGTGCTTGATGAGGCCCATGATAAGGGTCCTGACCAAGGATTACCACCCGCACTTCTTCAAATGGGGTCTCCAACAAGGCATTAAAAACCTTGTCACGTGGTGGATAAACCGTTCCCTGGCTATAAACCTGGTTCATAAACTGATTTATCTTTGAAAAATAATGATCTGGCAGTTCCTCTTTCAGAAGCTTGTGCCATGTCGAATGTTCCATAAAAACCTCTTTTTAGACTGTTTTACACCCTAAATTATACCATAATTTGTAGGGAATATTCGGAAAATACTGAAAAAACACCCTGATTACTAGGCATTTTCTATAAAGTTTAAAAAATGAGTAACTCCACAAGTTTAAAGGGCTTACAAGCTTTAACTCGTTATAGTTTTATGCTATAATTTAAACTTGTATTTTAAGAGAAAAGGTAATCCTATGACTACGTATGAAAATTTAAGAGCAGCCAGACGAGGTCCCATTGTCAGTATCGCTGCCTACCTTCTTCTAACCATTGCAAAGCTTCTAGCAGGACACTTTTTAAACTCTAGCTCTTTGATAGCCGATGGTTTCAATAACTTGTCAGATATTTTAGGGAACGTGGCCCTACTCATTGGATTGCACCTAGCTAGTCAACCTGCTGATGCAGATCATAGGTTTGGTCATTGGAAGATTGAAGACTTATCAAGCCTAGTCACTTCCTTTATCATGTTCGTGGTAGGCTTCCAAGTCCTAATTCAAACAGTCCGAAAGATTTTTCTAAGAGAGGAAACTGTAGTCGATCCCCTTGGTGCAACCGTCGGAGTTCTTTCTGCTATCGTCATGTGTGGCGTTTACTTATACAATAAAGGACTTGCCAAAAAGCTGAAATCTAGCGCTTTGATTGCGGCCGCTAAGGATAATCTCTCCGATGCCGTAACTTCTATTGGAACGTCAATCGCCATTGTTGCAGCATCCTTCAACCTCACGATTATTGACTATATTACAGCCATTATCATTACCTCATTCATTCTAAAGACAGCCTATGATATCTTCATGGAAGCAACCTTTAGTTTGTCAGACGGTTTCGATGAGAGAAACCTCAAAGCCTATGAGAAAGCGATTCTTGAGATTCCAAAAGTCACTAAGGTTAAGAAGCAGCGTGGCCGTTCTTATGGTAGCAACGTCTATCTTGATATTGTGGTTGAAATGAATCCTGACCTCTCTGTTTACGAGAGTCATGCCATTACTGAACAAATTGAAGAGGTTCTCAGCAAGCGTTTCTCTGTCTATGACACTGATCTCCATGTAGAACCAGCTGCTATTCCCGAAGATGAAATTTATGGCAATGTCCTTCACAAACTCTCTCGCAATGAAAAGATTATACTGTCAAAAATTCCTGACTATGAAAATCTCTTGGCACCTGACTTCTACTTAATCGATGAAAATGGTCATCATCACACTCGTGAAGAAGTCATTGCTAATCAACAACCACTTCTCAATAACTTTGACAGCTTCAAGATGACATCTGTTAGTCAAAAAACGAAACTAATTAGTTATGAGTTGGGAGGAAATTTCCACACTAGTATCTGGCGTCGAAATGAAACCTGGTTCATGATTTACCATCAAGTGACAAGGATAAAAGATGAAAAGTAACGAGCAAGTAAGCTCGTTTTTTTCAGCTTTCAACTATATTTTGTGTAACATTCAAGCGATTCTAAAAATTACATTAAAATACTAAATGTTAGGAAAACTCTAACTTTTATATGTTATAATGAAGATGTTTGTCACTACCGAATTTAGGGTTTTGACAGGCAAATGATATTAATAGATAAAAATAGGTTCTGGCAGCTACAGAACCCCATATATATTAAAGGAGACACATTGTGAAAAAGAAAATTGTTGCCGTCCTTTTAGCAGCTTGTCTAGCCCTAGCACCGAGTTTGTCTAGTGCAGACGAATTGATGGATATTACACGCGCTGCTGGTTATACTGAAGCCACTGAGGCTTATCGCCCCAAATCAACCCTCTTAATCGATGGAAATACCGGAGATGTCCTCTGGGAAGAAAATGCTGATGAGGTGCGTGACCCAGCTTCTATGTCTAAGGCCATGACACTTTATTTGGTCTTTGAAGCTATGTCTAAAGGAGAGATTTCTGAAGATACTGTTATCACAGCTACTCCAACCGACCAAGCTATTGCCGATATTTACGAAATTTCAAACAACAAGATTGTTGCGGGTGTTGATTATACCGTTTCAGAACTCATCACTATGACAGCGGTGCCTTCCTCTAACGTTACAACCGTGATGCTAGCCAACTACTTGACCAATAATGATCCTGATAAATGGCTAGACATGATGAATGAGAAATCTAAAGAGCTAGGGATGACCAATACCAAATGGTTCAACGCTTCTGGTGCTGTTGCTGTTGCCTTCAAAGGTTACTACAGTCCTCAACGTTATGATAACAACCAAACCAACCAAACTACTGCGCGTGATTTGGCTATCATGACCTATAACTTCATCAAGAAATACCCAGAAATTCTCAAGTACACTAGCAAACCTGTTGTCACAGTTAAAAAAGGAACACCTTACGAGGAAACCTTCGAGACTTACAACTACTCTATTCCAGGTGCCAAATACGGAATTGATGGGGTTGATGGATTGAAGACAGGATCTAGCCCAGAAGGTGCTTTCAACTATATTGATACCATCAAGCGTGGTAATCAACGTATGATTGCTGTCATCATGGGTTCTGGTGATTGGTCTGACCAAACAGGTGAAGAGATTCGTCATACCTTTGGTAATGCTCTCGTTGAGAAGATGTACAAAGACTTCTCTTACAAGAAAGTTCTTAGCAAGGGTGAACAAGAAATCGACGGTAAAAAGTATAATGTCGAAAAAGACGTCTATGCCACCGTTAAAAAAGGTAAAGACCCTAAAATCTCTGTTAAAGATGATCACATTGTCATTGATAATGGTCTGAAGACAGTATCAC
The DNA here is from genome assembly GCF_001807855.1 of Streptococcus sp. HMSC10E12. Lineage (NCBI taxonomy): Bacteria > Bacillati > Bacillota > Bacilli > Lactobacillales > Streptococcaceae > Streptococcus > Streptococcus sp. HMSC10E12. Next base: position 76,481 of record NZ_KV791089.1, on the reverse strand, counting down.
CTAATATCAAGGCTACTTCTGTTAAGGCTACAAAAGTTAAGGGATGGTTCGATTTTGGAAGTAACCAAAAAGATAAAAAGGCTACTAAAGCAACGAATAATGGCCAACTCCCAGTTTATTTCTGGTTGCTATGCCTTATCCCAGTTGGTCTCCTCTACTTGATTTACCTTAATGAAAAAGGACGTCGTCAAAGAGTCAAAGAACGTCGACAAGCAAGACAAATCAATAAATAAAAGAAAGCGTGTCCATGACACGTTTTTTTATACTCTATTCAAGGAAGTCCCCCAAGAATACTGATAAAACCACCCAAAACTATGCTATAATAGTCAAGTATGACTTTTTTTACAAACAAATAACAAAAATAGATTAAAGTATGCTTTTAAGAGTGTCTAAACGTTGTTACTAAGGAAATTATTTTGAAAAAGAAATTGTTAGGACTCTTCCTGGTAGCTAGTTTGGCTTTAGCTCCCAGTCTGTCGTCCGCTGACCAACTGGTAGATATTGCACAAAAAGCAGGCTACAAGGAAGCCACCGAGACCTATCGACCTAAATCATCACTTTTGATTGATGCCAATACTGGGGACATCCTTTGGCAAGATAACATTGATGAAGTACGTGACCCCGCTTCCATGAGTAAGGCCATGTCTCTCTACCTGGTTTTTGATGCTTTGTCAAAGGGAGAAATCAAAGAAGACACCGTGATTACAGCCAAGCCAACCGATGAGGCTATTGCTAATATCTACGAAATCTCAAACAACAAGATTGTTTCTGGAGTTAAATACACGGTTTCGGAACTTATCACTATGACAGCTGTTCCCTCTTCAAATGCAGCAACAGTCATGCTTGCCAACTATCTCAGTAATAATGATCCTGACAAGTGGATTGATCGCATGAACGAAAAGTCTAAAGAGCTCGGCATGACAAACACTAAATGGTATAATGCCTCTGGAGCTGGGGCGGCATCTTACAAAGGCTACTACACGCCTAAACGTTATGACAATAACCACTCTAACCAGACGACAGCTCGTGATTTGTCTATCATGGCTTATAACCTTATCAAACATCACCCTGAAATCCTTAAATACACTAGCCAACAGACAGTAACTGTCAAAAAAGGAACACCATACGAGGAAACCTTTGAAAATTACAACTACTCCTTGCCTGGTGCTGATTATGGCCTCAAAGGAGTCGATGGCCTAAAAACAGGCTCAAGTCCTCGTGGAGATTACAACTACATCTCCACATGCAAACGAGAAAATCAACGTGTCATTTCAGTTATCTTGGGCGTTGGAAATTGGGAAGACGAAAGTAGCGAAAAAATCCGTCATGCCTTCGGTAACTCCCTCATTGAGAAAATGTTTAAAGACTATTCCTACAAGAAAGTCCTAAGCAAGGGCAAACAAAAGATTGATGGTAAAAAATACGATGTCCAAAAAGATGTCTATGCCACAGTCAAAAAAGGACAAGAGCCTAAGATTAGTGTTAAAGATGATTATGTCCTTGTCGATAATGGCTTAAAAACAGTGTCACCTAAGATTACAGCAAGTACTGTCAAGGCAACTAAAACTGGCTTTTTCCTCTTTTCAGGAGGTCAAAAAGAGAAACAAACAAGCAATAAGCATAACTTTATGAAACATTTTGCCTTGTTCTGCTTCCTCTTATTACCGCTTTATGTTGTCTACTTGATTTATATCAATGAGAAAAAACGTCGTCAAAAAGTCAAAGAACGCCGTCAAGCTCGACAAATCAATAACTAAAAACGTGCTCGGTTGAGCACGTTTTTAGTTGTCTCCAAGAAATGTTTTGAGATGAGACATCTCATTTCGCATTTGTTCCAATCCCTCTTGATAGATGGCTTCAAACTTTTCAGGATCCTTCTCCAATCGACCAACTTCAAGCGCATGCTCTGGACGAATGGCATAAAGATTTCCAGTTTTTTCCAAAGCCTCAATCTTTTCAATACTCTTATTGTAGTGAATATGGCGACTTGATGCTACTTGGACAAATTCAGGGTATTTGCGGTAAAAGAGCTTGTAGATTCGCTTACTCGTTTTAGATGGCTCTTTACGATAACCCTTAGGACGCGTCAGAACGACAATGAGTTTGTCAAAGCCCAAATTCTCCATAAAATCAATGGGAAGACTATCAGACAGTCCACCATCCATGTAGCGTTTACCCTTGTACTCGACAATTTCAGAAACCAAAGGTAGGGCGGAACTTGCACGAAGAGCTTCCATCTGCTCAAAGACATGATCAATCTTGATATAGTCTGGTTTGCCGGTCTCAATATCTGTAGTGACTACATAGAAGGGAACACCCGACTCCGCAAAAGCCTCCTGATCAAAAACGTCTAACTCCATAGGAACCTTATAATAAGAGAACTCCTTATTTACAAAGTTACCTGTTGTCAGCCATGACCAGAAACTCATGTAGCGACGGTCTCCCATGAATCGTTTGTTGTAGCGAAGGGCTCTTTTGGGCTGGTTAGAAAGGTAATTAACACCAAAAAGCGCTCCAGCTGATACTGATACAACACCGTCTACTTTGATTCCAGCTTCTAAAAAGGCATCTAAAACACCAGCAGTGTATAAGCCACGCATGCCTCCGCCTTCAAGGACTAAACCTACCTTCATTCTAAAATCTCCTTCTTGATTGGTTCTGCTAGGACTTGATAACCTTGTGGACTCAAGTGTAAACCATCCGTTGTGTAAGTGTCATTTAACTGTCCTTGGGCATCTGTCAGGTAATCATAAAGATCAACATAGGTCACACCAGGGAGAACAGCTAATTGTTGATTAAGTTCACGGACAGTCGCATTATTTCGAATCTTAACCTTAGAAGCATATTGTGAATTTTCACTAACCGGAAAAACACTCAGCAAATAGACCTCAGTAAAGAGGGATTCCTGACGAACTGTCATGATAATATCGGAAATACGATTGACAATATCTCGAATGGGGTAGCCCCTTCCGATGTCGTTAATACCAATCAAGAGTACCAATTTACTGGGTTCCAAATCTAAAACTTGCTCTTTAAGGTGTTCTAAAAGCCAAACCGAGTCTGTTCCAGCAATCCCACGGTTTACCAAGGGGACCTCTCGACCCAAATATTTTTTCAATGCAAAAAACTCCGTGATGGAGTCCCCTGCAAAAACAATTTGGCCTTTGTCTAACTTCTGATTTTCATTCACAAATTTGTCTAAACGCTCTTCTTGATAGGCCACAAGCTCGGGCCTAGTTGTTTCAATCATACTTCATCCTTTTTTCTTAAATATTATACGCACTACCGTGATCAAAGCTAGAAAAGTTCCAAGTCCAAGAAATAGCCAGGCAAGATTTTCAAAACCTGATTTATTGGCCAAAAGGGCACCGGAAAGTAGAAATCCCAATGTCAACAAGGCTAAAACCAGATTATTTAAAACTTTCTCAAAGACTTTAATTCGACCTGAAAAGTTGATAAAATCATGGTTTACCACAATTCGTCCGTTTAAAATCTGCTCTAAGAGCTGATGTAGGCGACGCGGAATATTTTTTCCATTGCGAATCAGATAAAAGAGTTCAATCAAGATACTCTCTTTATTCAGGGCCTGCCTAAGCATGTCAGGGCCCATATTTTCTAGGAAATAATCCTTGGCCAAAGTCATCAAATCCATATTTGGGGCCAACTCTCGGAAAATACCTTCGATTTGAAGCGAAGCCTTCTCCAAAATGGTAATTTGAGACGAGGCTTTAAGATGGTTCTTCTGGAAAATAGTCAGTAAATCCTCTAGCAAATCTGTCATGGACAGACTTCCCAAGTCAACACCAGAATAACGCCCCAGCATCTGCTCCACATCCTGACTTAGAACTGCACGGTTTAGCCCATTATCAAACTGGGTAACTGACAAGATAGCCTTAGTCATGCCGTCAACATCCTGAGCAGTAAAACTATATAGGATGTCATTTAAGGACGCACGCATCCCCACTTCCAACTCACCCATAATCCCAAAGTCAATGAAACAAATCTTGCCATCACGTACCAAGAGATTTCCAGGATGAGGGTCACCATGAAAATAGCCATCTTTGAAAACCTGCTTGATAAATGACAACATTAGTTTCTTGCCCACGTCTTCCAGATCATAACCAGCCTCAATCAGTTGGCTGTAGTCATTAAGTGGAATCCCATCGATGTACTCTTCGACTATGAGGTGTGGCGTCGTAAAGGAATCATAGACCTCCGGGACACCTAGACAAGCAACAGTCCTGTTATTTGCCTTAAAACGCTTCATGGCCTCTGCTTCATTTCTGAAATCAAGTTCCTTAATTAGGGTTTCTCGCAGATTTTCCAAAACCTCCTGAACATCGACCATAGGTATAAAATGCTTTGGAATATGGCGTGCAAGCTTAATGAGAAGCTGAATATCTTCCTTAACGACCTCATCAATACCAGGTCGCTGAATTTTTACAATTACTTCCTGACCAGACAACAATCTAGCCCTATGGGTCTGAGCTACAGAACCAGAAGCCAAGGGCTCTTCCGAAAAATCAAGAAAACTGTCAGAAAGCCCACTGGGTAATTCTCTCCTAATGGCCGTCATGACTTCCTCTTTATTCAAGGGAGGAACTGAACTCTGGAGTTTTGATAATTCTCTGATATAGGCCTCTGGCAAGAGGTCAGAGCGCGTGGATAGGATTTGACCAATTTTAACAAAACTAGGTCCCAATTGCTCAAAGGCTTGGCGTAGCTTGACAGGTGTTGTCTGTTGGTCTTGAGGAAGGTGTTTTTCACGATAAGAAAGGAGACCAACTGACGAGAAAACCTTCAACACATGTCTCAATCGTTTACTTGCCATTTTAGTCTCCTTACATTTTATTTATTTTGACTGAGCAAAGCGTCAAGTTTTTCTTCAAGACGTTTCACGTCATCCTTAGTCGCATACTCAACTGAAGATTTCTTAGCATCAAGTTTATTCAAAAATTCTTGAGCTTCTTCCTTACTTTGACGTTTGAGCTCTTGTTCTAGTTCCTTACCTTCTTCAACAGTCAAACGCCCCTTTTCAACTAACTCTTTGACAAAACTATCAGCTTTATCAACTGTCATAGCAGTCAAGCCAATACCAGCTAAGAGAACTTTTTTCAAATCATTCATTATCGTTACCTCCATCTAAGTAGGAAAAGCAAAGAAATAGACTAGCTACTTCTTCAGAAAATATAAGAACGTTTTCACACTTTTATTCTACCACTTTTTCAGAAAATGTGTTAATTAGCATAAATTAAAATATATAGTATTCAGATACTTAATAAATAGATATATTCACTAAAACACTTATTTATCAAGTTTGTACTAAAATACTAAATAAGAATCTCAAGCTTTTGCTGAGATTCTTAACGATTTTCTATTTGTAAAGGGCTGCACCATTACTTTCGATAACAGACTTATACCAATCAAATGATTTTTTCTTATAACGAGCCAAGCTACCACTACCATCATCATTACGATCAACGTAGATGAAGCCATATCGTTTACTGAGTTCAGCCGTTGAAGCTGAGACCAAGTCAATTGGTCCCCAAGTCGTATAGCCCCAAAGCTCCACACCATCTTGAAGAGCTTCACCGACTTGAATCAAGTGTTTTTGAAGGTAATCAATACGATAATCATCTTCAACTGTTGGACCATCAGGACCATCAACAAGGACATCCTTGGCACCCAAACCATTTTCGACAATAAACAATGGCAATTGATAACGATCATAGAAGTCATTCAAAACTAGACGAAGAGCGATTGGATCGATAGCCCAACCCCACTCAGATTTCTCAAGGTAGGGATTTTCAACACCACCCATAATATTTCCTTTACCAATTGTATAGTCTTCTGGATTATGTGCGGTTGCCACAGACATATAATAAGAGAATGAAATAAAATCAACGGTATTCTTCAAGATTTCTTCATCTCCAGAAGCGAATTGTATTTCAATACCATTATCTTTTAAATAGCGTTTAATATAGTTTGGATATTTCCCACGGGCATGGATATCTGAGAAGAGATAGTTTTGATTTTCAAACTCGTGAACAGCCAACTGATCCAAAGGATTAGCTGTCATCCCATAAGCAGGCATAGCAAGAACCATACACCCAATCTTAAAATCAGGGTTGATGTCATGTCCGATCTTGGTTGCTGAAGCTGATGCGACTAACTCATGGTGAACTGCTTGGTAAAGATCCTGTTTAGAGAGCTCTTCCATCGGAGTTGCAATCCCACCTGACATGAACGGTGCGTGTAAAACAGAGTTCACTTCATTAAAGGTCAACCAATATTTGACCTTATCTTTATAACGTGTGAAGACTGTACGAACATAATTCTCATAAAAACCAATTAATTTACGATTAGTCCATCCATTGTACTCACGCGCCAAGTTGAGTGGTGTTTCATAATGGGACAAGGTTACAAGCGGTTCGATGCCATACTTGGCCAATTCATCAAAAACCTTATCGTAGAAGGCTAGACCTGCTTCATTTGGCTCGGTATCATCACCATTTGGAAAGATACGAGTCCATGCAATTGACATGCGGAAGACCTTAAAGCCCATCTCTGCAAAAAGTGCTATGTCTTCTTTATAACGATGATAGAAATCTATACCTTCTAGTTTTAGATTATCTGGTGTTGGTTGGTCAGTAATCAAAGGATTCAAGGCCCCGGGTTCAAAGGGAACACCGCCTTTTGGCGTTACATCCTGTACGGACAAGCCTTTGCCATCTAGGTTGTAAGCACCCTCAAACTGGTTGGCAGCTGTTGCACCACCCCAGAGAAAATCTTTTGGAAATGTATATGTCATCTTTTATCTCCTTGCATTGTTCAATTTACTCATAGTATAACACTTAGAAAACGATTACACTTATACTATCTTATTGAAATCTGATACTATAACACGAAAAAAAACAGACCGAAGTCTGTTTGAATTAGTCATTACTTTCAAGAGCATTTGCTGCTTTGGCTTCCTCTCGCCTAACAACATTATCTTTAACAATCTGATATAGGGTTGCGGCTACTGGCACAGAAACCAACATACCCAAGATACCACCCAAGGCAGAACCTATGGTGATTGCGAAGATAACCCAAATACCAGGAAGTCCGGTAGATCCACCGACCACATAAGGATAGATGAGATTCCCTTCAAACTGCTGCAAAATAACCACGTAGGCAACAAACAAAAGCGCCAAGGTCACAGAGTGCGTCATAATCAAGATGGTACCAATCGTCACACCAATATAAGCCCCCACAACTGGAATCATTGCTGAAAAACCAATCAGGATAGAGATAGTCGCTGCGTAAGGGAAATTAAAGATACTCATCCCAATATAACACAAGGTCCCCAAAATACAAGCCTCAAGCGACTGATAGACGAAGAAATTGCGGAATCGATTATTGAGAATAGCAACTACATAGTGGAAAGTCTTACCATAACGTCCTAAATAGACGTCTACCAAACGATTGACCTGATTCCCAAGCTTCTCTTTTCCAGCTAAGACATAACAAGAAAAGACAATACTGATAAAAAGATTAATCAAGGTTGATGGCAGACTCGTTAAAGAAGTCAAGAAGCTCGTCAAACCATTCATGATTTGTTGAAGCAACTGAGCACTATAGCTATTGATTAGCTCTCTAACCTGTGTCACACCACCAAAATCTTGAATAATTTTTTGCAAGGATTTGTTTTTAAGCAACCAATTAATCAAGTTATTAATAGCTGAGCGGTCTTGACTAATTAAGGTGTTGATACTGTCAATCAAATCAGGAAGGACAGTGAATACTACCCAAGTAAAGACCAAGCCAATGGTTCCCAATGCCGAGAGCAGAGCAATAGGACGCTTGATTTTAGCGATAAAACCAAATGGAATAAACTTGACCAGTAGCTTCTCATAAAAAGACATCAGGATATTTACCACAAAGGCAATCCCTGCTCCAACCAGGAAGGGCTGACTAGCAACGTAAATGGTGTTACAAATTGAAACAACTGTTTCCCAGTAAGTATAGATCAAGAAACAACTGAAAAAGAGGACAGCCAACCAAATGAACTGATTTTTTGTAAATTTCATAGGCACTCCATAATTTAAAATACCCTTCCATTATACACTAAGAAAGGGTTTCTTACTATCTTTGATCATAGAAAGCCGCTAAAATTCCACCAACTCTTGATCAGCTATTGGATCTATCAGCTTGACAAAGTGAAAGCTCGATCCATCGTAATCAAAAACTAAGATGGCACAATTGCCTGGACAAGACTGAAAGGCCCGCTCTGGCTCAACGGCATGAAGAAAAGTCATCAAGGCTCCAGCGTGACTAACAGCTAAAATAGATTGGTCAGGATGCTTATCTACTATCTCCTTAGCACTCGCAACAACACGCGCAACGAACTGATCCTGACTTTCCCCACCAAACTGGGCATAGTGGTCACCAAAATGCCCCACAACAGGTGTCTTGGGATGAAGATACTCTGGCTGACCTTCAAAAATACCAAAATGCATTTCTTTTAGCCCCTTAACACGTTGATAATCAGTACGCCCAGTCGCCAATTCAATGGTATCAGAAGCTCTTTCAGTTGTCGTACAATAATACTGATCAAAAGTCATATCATGTTTTTCAAAATAAGCACGGACCTGACGAGCTTGGTCCCGACCTTTTTCGGTCAATGGAGAATCACACCAACCTTGAATCCGATTGAGTGTGTTAAAAAGTGTCTGTCCATGTCGCATTAAATAGAGTCGTGTCATTCTTCGCCTCCAAAGATATACTCTTCTTCTACAGGATTATATACTGAAACCAGTTCAAATTGCCCTTGATCATAGGTAAAATGTAAGATGCAACAATTTTTAAGACCACGAATATCTGGGGCGGGATTTAAAACACGTCTACAAAACTGCAAAATAGATGGTCCATGACTAACTAGCAAGGACTTAGAACCATCGGCCACACTCTCCATGATGGCCCTAATAGTTAACTCCATACGATCCCGAACCTGGGTCGTACTCTCGCCACCAAATTGAACAAAGTAATCACCAAAGCCTTGTCCATCAGGTAAGGTTTTAGGAGTAAGATACTCTGGCTGGCCCTCAAAAGCTCCAAAATCCTGTCCCTTAAGACCTTTAAGTCTTTCATAGTCTGTTCGTCCAGTCACAATTTCTAGGGTATCACTAGCTCTCTCAGAGGTTGACGTAAAGACATGATCAAAAATTGGCTCCTGCTTGGCTAGATACTGACCAGCCTTTTTAGCCTGTTCGATCCCGACTTCCGTTAAAGGGGCATCGCAGACCCCCTGAAGCCTATGCTGAACATTAAACCGTGTTTGTCCATGCCTCATTAAATAAAATTCTTTCATAATGTTACCTCTAAACCAGAAATCGGATCAATCACCTGAAGAAGCTCCAATTGACCTTGGTTATAATCATAAACACAAACATTACAATTTCCAAAGCCCACTCCTTCAGGAAAGGCCAAGTCCATGAAAATGATCAATCCCCATAAAGCCGCTCCATGACTAACAAATAGAAGATTCTCATCACCCTCTTTAGTATGCTCTTCTGCTTTCTCTATAACAGTCTTTAAAACCCTCTGGCCAACCTGACGGATATCTTCCCCTCCATATGGAACCAAAAGATCTTCGAAAGATCGTGTGCCAGGTCGATGTTTTGGCAAGAGGTGCTCAGGTTGTGCCTCAAAAGAGCCAAAATTCATTTCTTTAATTCCTTTAAGCTGAGTTACAGTATACTCGGGCGCCACAATCTTTGCCGTGTCAGTTGCTCTCTCTTGCGTAGATGAATAGACAGCGTCAAAAGAAATACCTTTCTTAGCAAAGTACTGCTTAGCTTCTTCCGCCTGCCAGATCCCATTTTCAGTCAGGGGAGAGTCACACCATCCCTGAACACGCTTTTGTGTATTAAATAATGTCTCACCATGTCGCATTAAATATAACTTCATTACTTTTACCACCCTTTTTTAAGATAAACCTAAATAATCTTCTAAGATAGTCAAGACCCCTTGATTCTTATGGTGCGGTGCTATTTGGTCTGCCACTTGTAAAATAGCTGGACTGGCATTTTCCATAGCATAAGAGCGGCCAGCCATTTGCAGGAGCTCAAGATCATTGTCACCATCACCGAAGGCCATGACATTGGACTCAGACAAGTCCCAGTGGTTAAGAAGCTGCTTGAGTCCCCAAGCCTTGTGCATGCCTTTTTGAATGAAGTCAATAGCACCAAAACCACTGGGAACAGCAACTAGATTGCCATCAAAATCACGATTAAAAGCCTGTGACACACGATTAGCCTCTTCAGGACTCAGCAACATGGTAATCTTGATGAAATCATCATCTAAATCCTCCAGCCCATTCAAACGTTGAATGGATGCTTCCATGGCGGCTTGCTCTTCTTCTGTTATCATCTCAGCAAAATTAACCCTAGTCCCTTTTAACATATAGGAGCCTTGAGCACCATTAAATATAGTCGGCCTATCTAACAAATCATAATTAAAATAGCTTAGCAAGTTTTCAACATCATTTGATGCCATGAACTCCTGACACAGAAGCTTGCCATAGCTAACCACCTGACCACCATTTTCAGCTACAAAATGCAGGCGATTAAAAGTCTCCGCAAACATGGGTTTAAGACGGCTCATACTATTACCTGATGCAACGACAAAGTGCATATCACGCGCATCCATAGCATCTAAAATCTGACTAAAACGCTCCTTGTCATAGCTCCCTTTATCGTCTAAAAATGTTCCATCCATATCTGTTGCAATCACCTTAATGGTCATAAAGCACCTCCTTGACTAACTCACTCTTATTATAACCCTTTTAGAAAACGCTTACCAGTACCATACTAAGAAAAACTGATACTATTCTTGGATATTTAATGGTCTTAGGATTGTTTTGTAAGCCTAGATTGTTTATAATGATAGTATGAAATTGAAGAATATTTTAAGAATACTATTTTCTCTTCTAATGATTGGTGCCATCGTTGGGGGACTGCTCTACCTCACCATCTACTTCAACAACCGAGATATTAAGAAGCTTTCTATGCCATCAAATAAGGGCGGATTGAACTTTACCATAAAAAATAAAGAGCTCTTAGATCAGTCTGTCCTACTTGAAAAAGGCACTATTAAAAATGTAGACATGCAGATTCTATCCTTCAAGAAGGATGGAAAATACATCCTACAAAAAGGAAGAACCGAAGATGATAATCCTGAACTCACAGAGCAAAGTATTAAGTACGAAGCTAAGCGACGAGATGCTCTTGCTCTCATTAACGCAGGTTTTTGGTCTTACGAAGGACTAGATCGTCCCTTCGCTCAAAAGGAAATCGAATTGGGCAAAACAGGCCTTCTATATGGAGATGATCAAAATAATATCACTGCCGGTACCTACCCAAATATAGACACAGCTAAAATGTTTACCCACATGGGAAGCAATGGTTGGGATACAGGTGCCTTTGGTATTCTCATTAAGGATAAGAAGGTAGATAAAACCTGGGAGAAAGGTGATCCTGACCAACCAAATGCACGTTCCATTTATGTAGAAACCTATGATGGTATTATCCGTATTATCCAAACCTATGGTCACAACTCCCTCAATAAGGGCTTAAATCACCAAGACGTATACAACCTTTTAAAAAATTTAGGCTACTCGAATATTCGCCTTGCCTTCCTCCTAGATGGTGGAGGAACGACTCGTATGTATACACGATCTGATAATGGTACGGAAAAGGTTGCTGGGGCCTTTGTCGACAATAGAACCTACATTGAGTACCTCTATCTCACCAAGCGAGATAGCAATGCTACTGATCCAAATGTATGGCGAGATCCTGAGCTCGTAAAAGCAGGTAAGTCCAAGTCAATCACTTATGACGACTATATTAAAGCAATCTATTCAAACGGAAAAGTTGCAGGAACCCAATACCAGTTTGAAATCTCCAAATAATGCAAAAATCCTCACTAAAATGAGGATTTTTTATCTTATTTCAAATTGTTCAATGCGGTAAGTAGATAGTGACCATCACGAATACCTTTACCGACACGCTTGGTATTTTCAAGCAAATCTTGGTAATCAGTATCTGAAAGATTGTCAATGGTAGCCTTCAAATCATGAAGCGACTCTACTGCAATCCCACAGCCATTCTCAAGCACAAAGTGAGACAAGGCTGACTGTTTCCAAACAACAAGCGGGAATCCTGATGCCAAGTAAAGTGACGCCTTATGAGAGTTGTTATAGCGAAGGTACTCGCCAAAGACACCACTACATGTCTCAGCACTATCACCATCCCAGACAAGCCCAAAACCACCCTCAAGGGCTGCAGGAAGCTCATCAGGTAGGAATGAGCCAAAGTAAGCCTCATTCTCAAGAGCTCTGCTCTCGTCGAAGCCAACACCATAAAGGTTATAAGCAGGTTTCGCAGGAAGTGAGTAAAGATAACCAGCTTTTTCTTGTGCCAGATTACCAGCCACAATAATTGGCTGATTCTTACTTAGACCTGTCTTCTCTTGGAAATTTGGAATCAAATAGTCGAAAATGCCAAGGCTAACAATCTTATCTTCCGCAATCCCTTTATCCACCAAAACAGATTTCATAATTGGATTGTGGGCGATGATGCCATCAGCTGCACCAAGAAGACCTGATTCTTGAATCTGAATACGAATCTTATGCTTTAAAGGGAAATTTTCAACATTGACATAACGAAGAGCTTCTAAATCGTGGATAATAAAATTAACTTTTACCCCTTTTTTCTGCGCTTTCTTGACATGATGTGTTGTAAAAAAGCTATGGTGAAGCATCGGGAATTGAATAAGCAATTCATCTCCTTGTTGCAATTGATCCAAAGCCTGACCAAAAGCCTTTGATTTATGAAGCTGTGCTTTAACAGTGCTCATCTCGTACCAATTGTCAACTGAAAGAACCAAGGCTTGATAGCCCTCTCTCTTTACAATTTCTTCAACGTCATTACGAGCCTTATTTCCTGCATTTTTAACATTGTTATCGTGTAAAAATTCTTCTTTTAAATAGTATTTCATCTCTTATTTCTCATTTTTCAAAAGCTGATTTTTCAGGATAGCGTTCTTTCAAGATTTCCTTAAAACGAATGATATACTCTTCTTTAAAGTCAATGTCATCATTGACACAAAGCAGTTTTTTACGTTTATCTTTAAAGATACTCACTAACCTGTCAACTTGATTTAGATCTATCGACTCTCCAAAATTCTTTGACATAGGGTAAAACTGATTACTTTCAATTTGCCAATGTTGACAGATATATTGATTAACATCTACTCCATAATCTCTAATTTGATTACGTGATGTTTTATCTAAAGTTTCCCCTTCAATTTCCCATAAATGTGCCAAAGTGCTTTTCTTCATTGGAACAGGTAAATGTTGATTCACGTATCCCGTCGGACCCCAAGGCAAGAGTAACAAGTTTTTCAAAACTAGGGAACCATAACGGAAATTAAAGAATTTCCAAGGCGAGGATTTCAAAGCCTTCTTATTAGGAAAATGACGATAGATTAATTCAACATTATTGTGATAAGTATTAGTAAACGGTGACCAAGGAACTAAAGCATCGTATACTGCTAAAAGCTTGGGTTGACCATTTTTATAAAAATCTGAAGGGTGACTATCTCTAATCAAGTACATATCATCATTGAAATACAAATAGTTCTCCGACAATCCTTCAATACGATGAAGATTAAGCTCAATAGCTGCTGAATTATAGGTAGGTAGGTATTCATTAGGCATAAATTCCTTATGAGTGACCAATTTGAGTTTTGGATGATCCAAATTCAACCAGTCTGGCTTTTGCCCATTGGTAATCAAATAAACATTATTTACCCAAGGAGCATGCTTTTCAATCATTCGGAACCAGTAATTAAAAATGCCATAATCACGATAACGTTGCTCACCATCAATTTCTTGGTTTAAATCTGAGACATGACCAGTCACAGCCTGTTTTTCACGGATAAACTCTGGATCACTACCATCTACCCAAAGAACAACGATATCAATTTTTTCTTGTGTCATTTAGTAAATTCTTTCTCGACGACTTCTAGAGCACGCTCAATAACCACGTGCATGTCGTAGTATTTATAGTCTGCCAAACGTCCACAGAAGATAACCTTGTCATTTTTCTCTGCTTCTTCTTGGTACTTAGAAAACATGGCGTTGTTCTTTTCATCATTGATTGGGTAGTATGGTTCATCTCCACGTTTCCAGTCAGCTGGGTATTCACGTGTGATAACTGTCTTAGGTTGTGTACCATACTCGAAGTGCTTATGTTCGATGATTCGAGTATAAGGAATCTCACGCTCTGTGTAGTTGACCACGGCATTTCCTTGATGATTTTCCTCATCTAAGACTTCGTGTTCAAAACGAAGACTGCGATACTCCAACTCACCATGTTTGTAATCAAAATACTGGTCAATCATCCCTGTAAAGACAACTTTATCAGCTGAAGCTTCAAGCTCTTCACGATTGGCAAAGAAGTCAACCCCAAGTTCTACTTCAACATCGCCTAGCATGTTTTCAATGATAACGTTGTAACCACCGATTGGAATTCCTTGGTAACGGTCATTAAAGTAGTTGTTATCAAAGGTCAAACGAACAGGAAGACGTTTAATGATAAATGGTGGAAGGTCTGTGGCAGAACGTCCCCATTGTTTTTCAGTATATCCCTTAATCAACTTTTCGTAGATATCTGGACCAATCAACTTGATAGCTTGTTCTTCAAGATTTTTAGGCTCAACGTCTTTCATATCAGCCGTTTGCTCAGCAATCTTGTCCTTAACTTCTTGCGGAGTCTTAGTGCCCCACATAGCATAAAATGTATTCATGTTAAATGGAAGGTTGTAAAGACTGCCCTTGTAGTTAGCAATTGGTGAGTTGATATAGTTATTAAACTCAGCAAATTGGTTGACATAATCCCAAACTTTTTTATTTGAGGTATGGAAAATGTGAGCACCATACTTGTGAACGTTGATACCTTCAACATCTTCACAGTAAATATTGCCACCGATGTGATCACGCTTGTCAATCACTTTTACTTTTTTGCCACGTTTTGTAGCTTCATGTGCGAAGATTGCTCCAGACAAACCAGCACCAACGATAAGATAATCGTACATTATAAACTCCTTTTTATAATTTAACTATTCGATTGATATAAGGGATTTTCATGAATATCATACTTATTAGAAAACTAATCACTAATGTGAAAACAGGGAAAAATAAGTGTGCACCTTCTATGTTAAACCCTATCAACTTTTGCCATATTTGCATAACATAGGTATGTATAATAAATACCCCCATCGTTTGGACTGATAACAAGTAGATCATTCTATGTTTAGAAGCATCAATGGTTAGCGTCAATAAGGTAAGAAATAGTCCTAAACTAATTACTTTTACCAAAAGATTGTCATAAAAATATTCAGCAAAAAGATTATGATAAGTAGTTTTTGCTATGAAAAATAATATTATCGGTGAAATCAATAACAAAAGTATGCTAACTATTTTCATCCATCCCTTAAAGATTGATTTTAAATTATCTATATTGAATTGTGCTACAAAACCACCTAAAATGTAGTAAAAGAACCAAGTCCATAATCTAAACGTCTGTATAACATAAATTTGCACTGGCATTTGAAGCAAAAAATTAATCAATTCAAAAATCAAACCAATAATTGTTAATACAGATAGAAAGTATAAATAACTTCTTTTTGAATGTAAATACTTCTTCAATATCGGCAAGCATAAATAAATAAGTATTAGTGAGCCGAAAAACCAAAATTGGAAGAAATAACCCTTTTGTATCAAAGAAGCCAAAATTTTTTTAATTGGATTAATTGTGAAGTCTCTTTTAAGAAACCAAATGATAACGGTCCATGAAGACACTGTTATTAGAACCCATTTTATTTTATGTAGTATATAGGGATATGTTATCTTGCTCTTACCCAATAATAAATAACCATTTACCATAAAAAACAAGGGAATTGAATAAGTACCTAGATAATATAAATAAGATGAGTAATTCCATCGCCCTGTTTCCTTAAACCCTGGCATCGTAGTATGAAGCAAAACAACTCCTATACAAGCAATTACTTTTATCAAGTCTAAGTTTATATTCCGTGTTTTCTTCATTTCTAATTTTTTCCTATTATTTGTTTTAATTCTTTAACATCTACCACTTTCAAAACTAGAATAGCAAGAAGGTAAATGAGGCCACCAAGCACTGCATACACAAGAACATTTAAAGTAGGTGGAAAATGCAAGAATGGTTTTGCACTTAGCAACAAGCCATACATCATAGCAGATGCGCATACAATTTTTGCCATAGACTCAAGAATCGGTACTTCTTTGAGGTAAGGAAGGCTGAAGTACAATTGAATGAACCATACCAAAGCCTCTGTTAAAACTGATACAATTGAGGCCCCAACAAAGCCAAATGGAGGAATTAACAAGAGATTAAGTCCAACACTGACAACAGCCGGAATAGTCGTAGAGAGCATAAACTCACGATGTTTATTGTGTGGAATCAAAATCTGGATTCCCATAATATTTGTCCAACCAATAAAGAACATCCTAAAGACCATGATGGCAATGGCAATATTAGCTGCTTGGAAGTCCTTTCCTAGGAAAAAACTAACAAAGTCTTTATTGACAACCAAGAGACCAGCAATAATTGGGAAAATGACGAGATTATAAATCAAGAAAGAGAATTCATGCATCTTGTTAACAGCCTTATAGTCTCCACTAGACAAAAGACCAGATACCCTTGGAAGCATTACACTTCCCAATGAAGTCACCAACGTCAACAAAATATTAATTATTTTCAAAGCCTGATCATAAATCCCTACATCATTTGTCGATGACAAGGCACCCAACATGGTACGATCCAAAGTCACGTATAGTGAAATGGCAACCTGAGGGAGAAACAGCAAAATAACAGGTTTAAGATGTTTCTTAGCATAGGATAAATCAAATTGTGGTTCTCCAATGTAAGGTCTCGCTGGTAACCACATACTTAATTGCCCAAGCAATTCAAAGAAGGTCAATAGGAAAACATAGAGATACAAATCACCAGGTGTTTTCACAAATAGGAAGATAGAAATAACTCCTAAAACCTTTACTGTTGTATTCCTTGCGGTAATACGACGAAAATCCTCCAAACCTTGGAATAACCAAGAAATGTCCATTCCTTTCGATATCAAACTTAGACCTAAGATATAAGCCACCATATTTTGCATACCAGGAAAGAACAAACATAATGATGTATACAAGACTAGAGACAATATAGTCGCAATCAATTGGAGAGTATAAATACCCCAGAAATTTTTACGAATATCCTTTCGATGCCCTGAAATCTCCTTAGTACCATAGTTAGCAACTCCCAAAGTAGCCAAAAGAATAAAGTAGGTCACAATCGAATTAAAGTAACCATAAGTACCTAAATCCTTTGAACTGAAAATACGAGTAACATAAGGTGTCGTAATAATTGGTAAAACAATGACCAGTAATTGATAGGAAAGATTGTAGGCGTAATTTTTTAAAACTTTCATAAGTATATGACTCTGTTTAGACTTTCTAAATGATATACCTCTGCTTCAATTACAAAAAATCTTTATCAGTCTTCATCACAAAGAGTCGACTAATCAATAGGATAAGAGGTGAGTAACGAAGAACCAGCATTTGGGGGTCAAACATGCCATGAATGATCATAACCCCCAAGCAGGCAAGAATGATATCTTTTCGGTTAGTTACAAAATAATTCATGACACGCGTTAATGCAAATAACATGAATGCACTAACAGCCAATCCATCAATTACGAGTAACTGCACAAACGAGCTATCAATAAAGTTATAGTTGCTTGAAAAATTACCGAAGATGTCCAGGGTGGTAAATGAAATTGGTCGACCTAATAAGGAAACTCCGAAGTTTCGGAATCCTTGAACACTCAGTCTTAGACGATTATGTGTAAATTGGTCAACAAGATGGAATAAATCACCAGTTGAATAGAAACAGAAATAGAGGGTTATAGCCAATGCAATAATAAAACCATATTTGGCAAGATTCGCTGTTATAACATTACTATCTATGAAATCAAACTTAAAGACCTTAAGACTGAATAACGCATAAGTCAAAATCAAGAGACTTAGATAAAGTGGACTTGAGGTTGAGGTCTGTTGGTACATATAAAACGTAGCAAACAGCAAAGCTAACAACTCCAGATAAGAAACTTTCTTTCCTCTGAACATTAAGTAACTACATAGGGCAAAAAACATACGCTGAGAGGCAAAGGACACATAGTTGAATCCTAAACTATAACGATAACCACTATCAGCACTCATCAACATATTTGAAATAATACCCATCTTACTAGCTAGAATAGTTACAAACAGCACTAAAAATGTGGCGAAGGAGAAAGTCCCTAATAACTTCTTGAACTCTATATCCCTAGCTGAAAAAACTAACAGCAAAACGTTAATATCAGGAAGACCATCTCGATTTTTTGACACAATTAACATGATCAAGGTAAATAATAGGAAAATTATTAATTCCTTCAAGTGGTATCTGAAATAATTAATGGTATCAGGAAGATTAATGAGTTCCTTTATCGTAATCATACCTATTGTAAAATAGAGCAAGATACGATAGAGTGACAAAAAACCATCCACTCTTACAAAATAAGTTGTAGTTACCAGAGATGCAAATAATACCCAAATAAAAAGAGTAAATAAATAGATTTTCTCTGAGATAAAGCGACTGCTATTCACAAGTACTTTCCATACCTTTCAATTATTCTTATAAATGTTGTAATACCATCTGTATTTTTTTAAGATAAATCAGAACAACATACATTCGACATTTCAACAACAGTTTTATGAGTGGATTCAATGCAGAAGAATCATTCTTTATAAAATCCTCTATCTCTTGTCTTTCACATGTATCTTTAACAAGCTTAACTTTTCTATTTACAGATAAATTCTGTTTCGTTATATTGTAGATGTTACTCATCAGTATTCTTGATTTTACAGTATTAACGAAGTTTGAACTATCCAAATTCCAGTCAGAAAGTAGATTATCAACCATCTTCAATTCTTGAAGCTGATATTGAAGACGTTTAGGGTTATAGCCCGACATGGCGGAACCTTTTCTACCAATGACATAAACGTAGTAGGAATCTTGAGAAAGATAAATCTTGTTGACTTTACGATAAACATCAAGATTAAAGCGAACATCTTCACCTAACTCATACTGCTCAAAAGAAAGGTTATTTTCAAGAAGAAATTCTCTGCGATATATCTTATTCCAAATTGTGTAAAGCATATCCGATAAGAATAAGTCAATAAATATCTTGATAAAACCATCCTTGTCGTAACTCCCTTTAAACGGAAGTGACTTTTCAGTACGCTGCTTCTCAGTTAAATCTTCCTCAAAAGAATTGTAATAACTAAAAACAGCCAAATCCAAATCTGAGACTAGCTTATCTGCAAAATCAGCAAAGAGATTACCAACAAGATAATCGTCACTATCAACGAAGTAGATAAACTCTCCCCTGGCTTTGGACAAGCCAAAATTACGTGCCGCACCAACACCATGGTTTTCAATATGATAGACTGAGATATTTGAGTACTCGCTAGCATAAGTATCGCAAATACTACCACTACTATCAGTAGATCCATTGTCTATCACTATAATTTCCAAGTCATCATAATTTTGAGAAATAATACTTTTCAAACAACGATCAATGTATTTCTCAACATTATAAACTGGAATAATAACAGAGTATTTCAAATTTGACTCCTAAAATAATTTCAAAAAACGTTTTGTATACTGAAGGCTAGTTTTAACAATTTTAGTCTAAACAGTACATATTTTAACTTATTTGGTTGGTCTTTCATTTGAGAAAGAGAAACACTATTCTTAAGCAATTCTTGTTTCACTTCGTTAGTAATTTCTATATATTTTTTATCTAATTTAGATTTATACAAACTTGCTAGTATATGAACCAATCCGTTTACATAATAAAGTTGAGATATTTGCAACTCTTCTTTATTTAATTGTGAACGGACAAAGTCAGAATAGAAAAGTTCTTTGTAGAATCCAAACATATTACTAAATTTCTTTTCATTCCATGACTGAGTAATAGAATCAGGATTATCGATTAGATAGTGATAATACTTTTGATTGGTTGCATAGACCTTTTTAGCTGATAGAAAGAGTTTGTAATTAGTGCCAAGATCCTCATAGTATTTACCAATAGGAAACTGAATGTCATTATCAGTAAATAAAGACTTTCTATAGATTTTATCATTAGCAAAACCAGTAATATAACTATGCTTAAGCATTTGCACAAAAGCAGCTTTACCCTCAAAAACTTGAGTCACTAATGAATCCGAAACTATAGCATCTTCTTCACCTTTCACGAACTCACGATTAAAAGAGATAATATCAAACTTCTGGGATTCCACCACTTCTGCTAACGATATAAAGGTGTCTGGTTCAATCCAATCATCTGAATCAGGGAAATAGACATATTCTCCCTCAGCATGAGAAATACCAGTGTTACGAGCTGCAGATAGTCCACCATTCTTCTTATGAATAACTGATATAAACTCATATGCTTTAGCATAGTCATCACAAATTTGAGGAGAATTATCGGTACTTCCATCATCTACAAGTAAGATGTCATAGTTCTTCCACTCTTGAATAAGGATACTCTCAATACAACGTTTTAAATATTTTTCAACATTATAAACTGGAATGACAACAGTTAAAAGTGGTTTCATAGATTATTTACCTAATTTTTTATGTTAAGTCTTCTCCACCCTTATTCAACCAAGTAACGGTATTAAAATAACGGTGGTAAGTTTTTAAATCGATACCAACATGCCCTTGCTTCTCAGCCGATTTAAAGTGGACCAATGAAGGTAAGTCACTATAATTCTTTGAAGAGAAAATGACCTTACTCTTGTATGGAAGCTCTTCAAACTCTTTCATCAACTCATACGTGCAGGCATCATTATCATTGAACTTGAAATACAAATTATCCCAATGCATTCTCTTCAAACGGCGTTCCCTTTTTTGAGTAGCTTCTTCTTCATCTGCATAATGCAAAAAATGAAGTTCAATATCATCAAGAAGTGCAAGAGGATAAGCATTATCAAAGTCTTTGATATATTTTGATTCCTTAACAAATTTCAAGGGGATGTCTCCGCTCAAATAGTGTTTTAAATTCTTGAGCATCTTGATGTAATCAGGCGAAAAGACAAACATCCCGACAAATGGTGTTTGATAAGGCAAGCCCAACTCCTGATAAACTTTCCCAGCCCAACAATTATCACAAATAATCGTGAAATTTTTATTCTTGAGTCTTCGTCTAGGAATAAAATTAATAATTGGATAAACGATACGTTTTAATTTATTTTTTAGTGTTTCGCTGTTCATAATAGTACTTCTTAGTACTTCTTATATAACTCCGAGAAATTACGAATATAACTTTGTAATGAAAAGAGTTCTTTTTGGCGTTTGACAGATGCCTTACCAAATTGCTCTCTCTTCTCAGTGTTATCAGCCAATTCTTGAATAGCCTTAGACAATTCTGCAGGCTTATTTGGTGTGGCAAGAAGACCATTTTCACCTTCCTTAACCATTTCACACACACCACCATGACGGTAGCCGGCTAAGGGTTTGCCACAAGCCATTGATTCGAGGACTACAGTTGGTAGAGGATCTGGATTGGTACTTGGCAGGACAAAGATATCAAACATATTATAGAGCTGTGTTGTCTTGCTATAATAATCGATACGTTTAATCTGTCCAGCTACTGGTGAGTCTGATATAGCTTTCTCCAACTCATCAACTCGCCATTCTTCACCTTCAAAAGCACTCCCTGCCAGAAAGGCTACTGCTTTTGGATTAGCCTTTAAGATTGGAGTCACAGCTTCTAAGAAGTCGCCTTGACCTTTCCATGCATTCACTCGACCAACCATTCCGATAACCAAAGCATCTTGTGCAATACCAAACTGATCACGGACTGCACTAGCATCCATTTCATGATAGACGGCATTGTCAACACCATTATAGATGACTTGAACTTGGTCATTTTTTACAAAGCGAGACTGCTTGACGTGGTTAGCCACAGCATTTGAAACTGTCACAATCGTATCCGCATAACGCCCCATCAAAAAGTTGATAAAATCAGAGATTGCTTTTGGTTTAACGATAATTTCATGCACATGCCAAATCAAAGGTAATTTCAACTTACGTTTGAGATAGATCCCCTCAAGTACCGCAGTCGTATTGTTGTGAATGAGAGTAATGCCATTATCCTTAGCATATTTGGCAATTTGCTTTGAATAACGATTATAAGAGCCAAAATACTCAAGAATTCCCTTAGGATTAAAATATTTACGACGTAAGATTGGATAATCGATAACTTTTACCTTAGCCCCAACCTTTTCCAATGCACTCACTAAGACACCATCGTTGGGCAAGATGACATGAGCTTCAAAGGTGTCTTTATCCAACCCTTTAATAAGCTCCAACAAAACCTTGTCAGCACCATACATTTCGGCACCAGCGTGAAGATATAAAATTTTCTGCATTTCTATCCTTTAAATACTTTCTCGTAGTCTGTAACAATTTTTTCCCAAGTAAAAGCTTCAGCAATACGTTTACTTGATTTTTGGTTGAGGTCTTCGATAGCTTGTTCATCCAATTGCTCAGCTTGATCGATGACACTTGCCAATTGGTCTTTCTTCCAATAGAGAGCACCATCTTCACCGACTTCACGGTTAAAGCCTACATCCAACAAGAGGTTGAGCTTAGTAGACTCAAGAGCCTCAAGAAGGGATGGATTAGTACCACCTACTTCATGACCATGGAAGTAAGCAAAGGCATTCTCACGAATGTATTTGAGCAATTCTTGGTCATAGACAGTTCCGACAAACTTCACTCGAGGATCCTTGTCAAAACCAGTTTCCTGACGCAACTTGTCGTAGAACTTGTTTTCTTCAACATTGGTAATGAGTACAAAGTCCTTGTCAGATTTAGATACCATAAAGCCACGAATCATAGCCTCATAGTTATTTTCAGGCACAAAGCGTCCTACAACTAGGTAATAATTGTTTTCAATGACACCCTTTTCAAAATACCATGTGCGAACCTTATCATCAACCTTAGTCAATCGAGATTTAGTTGTGTCTGTCCCGTAGGCAATATAAGTTGTTTGAGGACGATACTTCGCATAATCCTTTTGAATATAAGATTCAATGTTTTTACTATCACAAATCAAAAGATCTGCATGTTTTACCATGAGTT
This sequence comes from Streptococcus sp. HMSC10E12, assembly GCF_001807855.1. NCBI lineage: Bacteria > Bacillati > Bacillota > Bacilli > Lactobacillales > Streptococcaceae > Streptococcus > Streptococcus sp. HMSC10E12. The sequence goes on along the minus strand of NZ_KV791089.1, from coordinate 53,145 downwards.
GCTCAGAAATTTTCCAATATTTACGAACTGGAAGACTCCATTTCGCACGAAGCCATTCATGACCGTCTGGGTTAACCATAAGGGTACCACCGATAGCCTTGATTTTCTTTTTAATACCTGAGATAAATGGACCAATTCGACAGGCCAAAACATAAAAGATCGGTGCTTGGTCATTGTTTTCCTTAGCAATTTCAATGGCCTTATTGAGAGCTGCGATGTCATAAGCGATGGCACGTGCAGGCCCAATATTTGGGACATCGATATTGTAGCATTTAGCACCGTTATGTTCGAAATTGTCTGCTGTAATACCTGATTTAGCAGAGTTTTCACGCATACAAGCTACATAATATTGAATATCTTTGTCTTGTTGGAACTCTGTTAACTTCTCAACAAAGGTCTCAAATCCACCATATTTTGCTGGAATTCCCTTAGAACCAACGATATAAACTGTTTTTGTCATTTAATCACCATTAAAAGAAATGGAGAAAGCCATCACTTTGCTCCATCCTTCATTACTACTACTTTAATTGTTTTCAATAAGATTTTGATATCGCGCCAGATTGTCCATCCGTCCATATAAGCAACGTCTAGTTTTACAACTTCATCAAAATCCGTAATTTCACTTCGACCGCTTACTTGCCAAAGACCAGTAATACCTGGTTTAAAGCTGAGGCGACGTTTTTGTTCAGGTGTATAAGATTCGTACTCATCCAAGGTTGGTGGACGTGTTCCTACTAAGCTCATATCACCTTTTAGAACATTCCAAAATTGCGGAAGTTCATCAAGACTCGTTTTACGAATGAAATGTCCGATTTTAGTAATACGTGGATCATTGTCCATCTTAAACATACCACCAGACATTTGATTCTGTGCCATCAAATTCTTCTTGATTTCTTCAGCATCTACTCTCATAGAACGGAATTTATAAAACTTGAAAATACGTCCATTCTCACCCACACGGTCTTGAGCAAAAATGACTGGCCCACCATCTTTACGAATAAGTGGATAAAGGAAGATTCCAACAATACCGCAGAGCACCAAACCAACTAGGGCTCCACAGATATCGAGGAAACGTTTCGCCAAGATATCTCCATAGCTATAAAAATGCGTTGAAAAGGTAACAACTTTGAAAGGACCCAATTGTTGAATACGTTTTTCACCCTGACTCATAAATTCAAGAGCATTCAAATTAATAGAAACTGGAATTCCCATGAGCTCAAAAGGTGATGCATAATCCCAAATCTTATACTGCTCACTTGGCAGGTTAATCAAAACTTGGTCCACTACAGAGTGTGTCGCATATTCAATCAAATTTTCAGGTTTAACACACTTGATAAATGGATCAGTGAAATAAGGATTATCCAAGACACAAACTGCTGTAATCCTACCGTCCATATTGTCTTTCATACGAGACAAAACATTTTCAAGACGCGCCTGATCAGAAATCAAGAGAATATTCTTGTTACTTTTACGACGTGTATAAATTGATGAACGGAAATACTTAAGAACAGTATTTGTAACGTATAATAGAATACCTGAAATCAGGGTAACATAGAGAAGTCCGCGACGTGAGATAGAAAAACTTCCATCTGCAAAAAACGAGAGGAAAGTTGCAATTAGAGCAAATACGAAACAATATTTGACAGTTGCAATGAGTTCATCCAAGTAGCCTCTATACTTAAGATTTTCATAATAACTACTGATATAGTAAGACACTACATGTACGACACCTAAAAGGACAATGCTTCCTTGGGTAATCTCTGTATAAGGTATTTTACTAGCTACCATGGCTGCGAAAACAACCACAACCAACTGTATAATACCAATTTCAATGCGACGAATTTCTTGTTTTTCTTTCACTCTAAACCCCTTTTTAATCTGTTAAGGTATAAGGAGCCGCATCATCCCCATTAATGCTATCCTTTTCTACGACGATGTGCTCTTGAATGACCTTCTTTTTGGTCTGATTTTTTTCCGTACTCGCCATATGATCCGTAAGAACCATATGATCCATATTTATCAACTGTCATGTCAACTTTATTAAGGACGACACCTAAGAACTGAGAACCACTTTGTTCCAATTGTTCAACGGCCTTAGCTACGAAACGACGTTTGATTTTTCCAGCTGCTGTAACCAAAAGACTGGCATCAGCCTGATGGGCAATAATAACCGCATCAATGACCAAACCAATTGGTGGCGTATCGATAATGACATAATCATAACGACTACGAGCAACTTCCATCAAATGTCTAAAATTGTCATTTTGCAAAAGACTTGTTGGATTAGGTGGTACAGGACCAGATGCAATGACATCCAAACCAGAAATATCAGTTTGGCAAATAGTTTCATTCAGATCAGCATTTCCTGATAGGAAATTTGAAAGGCCTTTATAAGGCTCATTTGACTTAAATGTACCTGACAAAACAGAGTTACGAGTATCAGCATCAATGAGAAGTGTTCGAAGCCCAACACTAGCAAATGAAATCGCCAAGTTAACAGATGTCGTTGATTTTCCTTCACCAGCTTCAACAGAGCTAATCGCAATCACTTTCATCTGTGCACCAGAAAATTGAATATTTGTGCGAATGGCATTGTAATACTCTTCTGTTTGTTTGGCAAAGTTTACTTTAGATTTTACTAACTTTAATAGAGGCATTTCTTCTCCTTAAATTTTATCTGTATCAGGGACAATTCCAAGAAGTGTCATTCCAAGGGCATCTTCTACATCTTCTGGACGGCGAATACGATCATCTAGGATTTCACGTACCAATACACCAACAACTGCAAGGAATCCTCCAAGCACTGCTCCAAGAAGCACGTTACGTTTGATATTGGGTGAAGATGGTGACTCTGGCAACTTAGCTTCTTCAAGCGTTGTAACATCTTCAACTTTTGTCACGTTTTTGATTTTTTCTGAAGCAACTTCACGAACCTTATTGGCAAGTGTTTGCGCATCTTGACCAGTTTTAGCATTAACAGAAATTGAGATAAGACGAGTATCAGTAGGAATATTAACTGAAATCATTTTAGCAAGTTCTGCTTCTGTCATATTCAATTTTTCATCTTTGATAACTTCTGACAAGACATCATTTGATGTAATAATTTCTTTGTAGTCTTTTGTCAAAAATGTACCGGCCTGCAAATCTTGAGCAGAAAGGTTTTTGCCATCATTCGCTTGGTTAACCACATAGATACGTGTCGATGACGTATATGTGGGTTGAATGAGGAAATAAGTTCCCAAGAAGGCAAAGACAGCGACATAAAAGGCTGTAAATAGAATAAATACCTTTTTAGTCCAAAGTTTGTGCAATAATGCAAGCACGTCGATTTCAACACGCTTCGTGTTTTCCTGAGTCATAGTTTCTCCTATATGTATTGATTTTCAAGTAGTGTTTGTGGATTTTCGATAAAAAGGTTACGAGCACGTCGCGTTCCGTAAGTCTTTTCGATAATAGCGTAGGCATCTTTCATAAATGGTGGTCTTGGACCAAGATTATGCATGTCACTAGCAACCATATGAACCAAATTTTTTTCCAAGAAATAACGAACACGTTTCTTTCTTACTTTATCTTTATCGCCAAAGAGCTTTGGTTTGAGGACATGTGAACTATTGACTTGAGTATAGCAGCCCATATTGATGATTTCTCGAACACGATCAGCATTTTCTTCGAGGGCATCATAGCGCTCAATGTGAGCAACAATTGGTGTCACCCCTGCGCGTAAAACATTGCTAAGCCCACTATGAATTTCTTTCCAAGATGTGTGAGCACTAAACTCAATCAAAGCAAATTGAGTGCTGTGCATGCGTGGAATGAGATTCTTTTCAAGCTTCTCCACAATGTCTGAGGTGTAATAAAGTTCACCACCATAACAAATAGTTAAGTCTGGATAAAGTGCTTCTGCTTCTTCTTTTACCTTAGAAAAGTTAGCAAAGATTTTATCCTCTGGGGTTTCAAACATTCCCTTACGACGATGGGATGTTGAAACAATCGTACGCACTCCTTGCGCATAGCTTTCGCCAATGAGGTCAAGACTTTCTTCTAAAGTTTTAGGACCATCATCAACATCAAAAACAATATGTGAGTGAACGTCAATCACTTATTTTTCCTCCATCAAATTTTTGATAGCTTGAGAGGCGCTTTCCACACTTGAATCATCCAGTTTCATCATGTAGAGACTAGAATTTGGCATAGCATAAGAGGTCAATTGTCCAGTTGAACCTGTACCTGTTACTGCTTGAGAAGTCACCGTAAATTTAGAACCTGAATCAAGTTGTGTATTGGCCAGAGCATTAATGGTATCTAAAGACATATTCGTTTGAACAGAGTCTTGAAGATTGTTAACAATTGAAGTAAAGTTTGATACAGAATTTAGTGAAGCTAACTTGTTTACAATCGCAGAAATCACTTTCTCTTGGTTCTTACCACGGTCATTGTCTCCTCCATCCAAACTATAACGCTCACGAACAAAGCCAAGGGCTTGTTCAGAATTCATTTGGATATCTCCAACTGGGAAATCAAACTTCCCGTGAAGACTCGTGAAGGCTTGATCATTATGAACTGTCACACCACCAAGTTGGTCAATCAACTTAAGGAAAGATGTGAAGTTAATACGTGCATAGTAATCAATCTTAATGCCATAAAGATTTTCCAGAGTTTTTTCAGATGTTTCAACGCCATAAATACCTGCGTGGGTTAATTTATCATACTGGTCTGCCCCTCCATCAGGAATCTTAACGTACGCATCACGTGGAGTGGTCGTCAAGAGAATCTTATGTGTGTTCATGTTAACGGTCATAATGATATTGACATCTGAACGTGACACTGTTGAAATTGAACCGTAGGTATCAATACCACTAATATAAATATTGAAGACTTTTGAATCTACTTGTTTTGCAGAATTGTTATTCTTCTTTTTAATTTTATAAGTATAGATTGTTTTTAGATTTGAAGCATAGTTACTATCGACAGAATCTAGTAGGCTAGCATAAGAGCCACTCAAGACCATAGCTTTAGATTTGCCAGACTTAAGATTGTCATATGCTTCTTGATATGAAGCAACATCATCAACTTTAACATCAACCTTTTTGTCTTTCTTTAGAGCAGACATCAAGGTGTCGATATTGTTCTTATCAACCTTAGTTGGTGCTTGTACGCTAGTAAGCTGACTCACATCTTTGATGTCACTATCCTTAGGAACTACTATGCTCATTTCTACTTCAGAAAATGCAGCCGTCTGATTCATACGGTTAGTGATATCAATCATTTGTTTAAAACCAAAAATACCAACCAGAGAAACTAGCGAGAAGATAACCAATACAACCGTTGTCACTAGTGGTGATTTCTTAGTCTTCTGAAGGAAGATGCTAATAGCAAGAACTACCAACAAACCAATGGTGATAATGATGTTCAAAAACCTAAATGATAGGAAATTATAATTGAACATTGTGAATAATAAGATCAATGCTAAAATAGCATACAGAATGGTCAACCCAACGTTGACCATCCCCCACGATCTATTACTCGTACGTTTTTGCTTACGATTCGTACGCGAACTCATATAAATTGCTCCTAAAAATTAAAATTAGACATTTCCCATTATCATTATAACATTACTATAACTTCATTTCAATTGTCATTCTTTTTAAAAAAGAAGAAACCGTTTTTCATTATGATATCTAGCATTTAATTTCTATCATTTTTTATAATATTGTAAACTTATTTTCACATTTTTAGTGGTTGAACCTTAAATTGTCGGATATTTACCTATTTATTACAAGTCTTTTTCTTCCAAATATTTTTATTTTTTTCTAGTAGTTTGAAAATTTTTAACCTATTGATTCTTCGAGTAGATCTTAGTTACAACACAAAAGGACGACCTAATGGCGTCCTTTTACAGATTAGTCTGCAATTAGTGTTTCAAGACCAACTTTCATCATGTCAGTGAAAGTGTTTTGACGTTCCTCAGCTGTAGTGTCTTCATCTGGATTGACCAAACTATCAGAAATAGTCATGATGGCAAGAGCATCTACTTGGTGTTGAGCTGCAAGGTAATAAAGTGCTGCTGCTTCCATTTCAACAGCCTTCACTCCCCATTTACCAAGCTCAATGTTTTTTTCGAAATAATTTGAATAGAAAACATCAGAAGACAAAACATTACCAACATGTGTTGTCATACCGAGATCTTTGGCAATGTGGTAAGCCTTATCCAAGAGATTAAAACTTGCAATTTGTGGGAAATCGTATTGTGGCCAATCATTACGGATAATGTTAGAGTTTGTCGCTGCGGCTTGTGCTAGAACTAACTCACGAACGTGAACATCCTCGTTCAATGAACCAGCAGTACCCACACGAATCAATTTTTTAACACCATAGTCAACGATAAGCTCACGCGCATAAATAGAGATTGAAGGCATCCCCATTCCTGTTCCCATTACTGAGACACGTTCACCTTTGTATGTTCCTGTGTAACCAAACATGTTACGAACCTCATTGAAACATACAGCATCCTCAAGGAAATTCTCAGCAATGAATTTCGCACGCAATGGATCCCCAGGAAGAAGAATTTTATCAGCAATCTCTCCTTGCTTAGCAGCAATATGAATAGACATAATATAAGATACCAAGGGCGTTAAAGAGGCAAAGTAAAAATAGGAAACTAGCGACGCATTGTAAATGCTAGACAGTTTATCTTTTTTACACAGTTCTCCGCCCGTATTCAATTCAATGAATACAGTTAGCCCATCCTTTCTATTTTTTGATGGTAAAGGAGCAGACAGAAAACAAATGAAGATTATCTATTTTCCGAGCTTTCCGCTCGTGTTCAAATCAGAACACACGCTCTACCTTTCTTTAATTTTTATTTTTAAATATTTTTCTACTATTATATAGTGGATAAATAACTACTTTAAAAGTGGATTAAGCTTGAGTCAATGAATCAAGAAAATCGTATAACATTTTGTTCATTTCAGAATAATCGTTGGCACGCAATTGTTCAGGTGTTTGAACAAAAGGCAACTCTTTATTTTGCTTACGTAAATGCTCTTCACCGTCAGCAGCTATAAGCAAATCAATTGCTTCAGGATCAAACTCCAAGTGTGCTTGAAAGGCATAGTGTTTAGGACTGAAGCGAACAATTTGTCGTGGACAACCTTGACTAGTAGCAAGAACAACTGCATTATCAGTCAATCCAGGCATATCACCATGCCAGTGGCCAGTGTTTAGGGTTTTGCCAAAACCTTTGACATGCTCATCCGCTAAACCTGCCTCAGTTAACGTTACAGGGAAAACACCAATCTCACGTTCTGGACTATGTTCATACTCACCACCATAGGCTACAGATAAAAGTTGAGCACCTAGGCAAACCCCAACAATATAGATATCAGCAGCAATTGCTTTTTGCATAAATGCAATCTCAGCTTCTGGGTCATAATAAGGAAAGGCCTGACGATCTTCATCAGGTGACTGAGGGCCACCCATCACAATTAGAAAATCAATACCTTCAACGGTTTCAGGAAGAACCTCTTCCTCATATACCTTGGTTGATGTGATATTATGCCCACGGTCTTGAGCCCATTTTAAATAGGCTCCTGGGACTTCAAACGTTTCGTGTAAGATAAAATGAATATTCATTGTTTTTTCTTCCATCTATTTTTTAATATCCTCGATAGTAGACTCGCTAAGATTAGTGTACTGCTACCAGCCCTCCTTGACCAGTAAAACCTAGAACTAAGGCTATCCCAGTTAGAGGAGCATCCAAAGTTATTCCTAAAAATACGGTTGCACCGAGTAACATTCCTAGAGTAGGATTGAGGGATAAGCCAAAAATCTCAAGACAGCTTGTCAATAGGAAACCCGATCCGGCACCTAAGGTAAAGGAAGGGGTTAGGGTTCCCCCATAAGAGCCTGCCCATAAAAGTAAACATACCATAAGACCTTTGACGACAAGGATAAGAGGTAGGTATGCTGAAACCCCATCTGAAAATAACCATTGTGCTAGAACCTGACCATTTCCCATGATTAAAGGATAGAAAGCTGCAATCCCACCTAATACTACATAAGATAGTGGCATGGTCCACAGAATACGTTTATCAGTAATACGACTTTTGCTAGCCTTTTTGGCTAAGAAGCTAAACATCATCGCCAGCGGAGTTATCACTAATACAAGAACAATAACCTGAATCAGACTAGCAGGGTCTGAGCTAACTTTACCGACTTGATACATTGCCTCCTTACCAACGATTGGTCGAGCACAATAAGCTGACAAGTAAGTTGTCACAAGAATGATAACAATGTTTTTTGATTTCCAAGCAACACCTAAGGTTTCCAGAACAAACAGTGTACTGGCAAAGGGGACTTGGTAAACCGCAGCTAAGCCAGCGCCTGCCCCGCAAGCAATTAGCAATTGTCTATCAACAATATCCAAGTGCAAGGCTTTGGAGAGATTACCACCAAATAGAGCGCCTAATTCTCGAGGCGCTCCTTCTTTACCAATTGAGGAACCAGCTCCAACGATTGCAACCTGCATCAAAGCATGTAGACTTTGGCCAAGAAAATTTGGACTCTTCTTACCAACGAGTTGCTTAGCCTTACTAATAGAAAGGAGGGACACTCGTCGCTGAAGGAAATACCAAAATAAACTAGCCAAAACACCTACTACAAGCAATACTGCAAATCGTCGAAAGGGGCTTACAGAGTCAAACTGTGACAATAAATCCGATTTATCATTACCAAATACAAGAATCTGTATAAACTCCAAAAGGTAATGACAAAGAATGCCTACCAAACCTGAAGCAATACCGGTTCCAAAAACAGCTAAACTTAACCTAATCGACTTGGGGAGCCAAGTCAAACTCTTTCTTTCTTGATTACCCATATATTAGAGTATGACTAAAATTGCTTTAACCAACTTTTCCTACTGTCTTTAGAGTAGGTTCAATCCCTTCTTTGTTTTTATTTCATAGTAAGGCAATCTCGTGTTGAATTAGAAAAACTAAAACTAGCATTCATTCTTTTACCTTTTTAACTATATTCTAGTCTTAATGATTTTGTTCTTTGTTATAAGTAGTTTATCTCTGAATGACCTAAAGTTGTTCTTAACAAAGCAAGTGGCAAACTATAAATTGTTTTATTATATTGCGACACCATTTCATTGTAGTATAATTTTTGATTAGCAACAAGTACTTCTGACTCTTTAATCTCAGCAATCAAATCCTTTATACTTTGATCAGCGGTAATATTTGTATCTCTTTCGATTTCCTCAATAATTTTATTCTTCGTTTCCTCTAGTTTAGTAGAGTATTCATGTTTAGAAAAATTACCAGACTCACCGTAAGACTTCCGCTTAGATTCTGAATGATTAGCTTTGTTTTCATCGTTAGTCAAATTGTTGACAGACTTTTTTTCCTCTAACAATTCTGAAACATTTTTTCTAACAGACATTTTTAACTCATGGTCTACAATCTTATCAGTCAGTTCTCGCAGTTGTAAAATCAATTTTTCCACATACTGTTCTTTAATTTCAATTGCACTGTATGATGATTTAATTGACTCTTTTAAGTTAACAACTTTATGGTATTGAAATAGAAACACTATTATGATATAGCTTAAAACTGCAAATACGATAGATGCTCCTTGAAATGGTTCATAGTCTATCTCACTACCACTTGTATCTATAGCAGAAAATATAACCAACCAAACCATGGTCAGGAAAGCAATTATAAAAACTCCACGAACGATACGAAATAATGGATTATTCATTAAGTTTGACATCAATTATTCCTTTTTAGAGTTCAGCCAAAATAGCTTTTAGCAATCCTTTGAAGTCTCCTTTGACGCGCTCAGTCACTTCCACCACTTCTTCGTGGTTCAATTCTTCTTGGAAACCAGCTGCATGGTTAGTAATGCATGAGATACCAAGAACTTTCAAACCAGAGTGAGCTGCGATAATAACCTCAGGAACTGTTGACATCCCAACAGCATCTGCACCAAGTGTCTTATAAGCACGGATTTCAGCTGGAGTTTCATAAGTTGGACCTGTCACACCGATATAAACACCATCATCCAATTTGATACCAAGTTTGTCAGCCACTTTATGAGCGGTTTCACGGTATTCAGGTGTGTAAGCTTTAGACATATCAGGGAAACGTGGTCCAAAATCATCCAAGTTTTCACCAATCAATGGGTTTTGACCAGTCATGTTAATGTGGTCAGTGATGGCCATCAAAGTACCTGGACCAAAACCGATACCACCTGCCGCATTGGTTACAACAACTCCTTCACATCCAAGAGCTTTCATAACACGTACAGGGAAAGTAACGACTTCAAGCGGATTTCCTTCATAAAAATGGAAACGCCCTTGAAGAGCCAAAACCTTACGTCCAGACAAAGTTCCGTAAACAAGTTTTCCAGCATGACCGACAACCGTTGATTGTCCCCAGTTTGGAATATCCGCATAGTCAATGACAACTGCGTCTTCAACTTCTTCAGCCAACTCACCAAGTCCAGAACCCAAGATTAAACCGAACTCAGGATTTTCAATTCCTTTGCTTTCCAAAAATGCTTGAGTGACTCTAATTTTTTCAAGTAGCGACATGTTATTTCTCCCTTAATTTTATTTCATTCTTAAAAAGTGACCAATTTTTGAAAAAGTTCTTGCATTTCGAATGGTTATATCAGGATAAAAAGGCGTTTTCAATAACTTCTTATGATAAGCGGTTTGACTATAAGTTGATTTATCAAATTTTACCCAGTAGACCCCAAGTTGACCAAAATGAAGTATTTCATCTTTCAACTCTAAAGAGTTAATAATCTTCTTCATTTCATTTTTATCAAGTCTTTCAGTGAAAAAGAGAACGTCTTTTCTATAGAAATCCTCAGACCACCACTTTGGCAAAGAAGCTAGGTCATTCTGATAATCTTCAAGAGTAAAAAGAGAAAATACCTTTATAAAAGGATAGTTCTTATCTAAAAAACGTTCCAAAATCACAAGGAGCTCTTCTTTTCTCAAAGATGAATTGAAGAAAAAATTTCCACTATTAATATAGGAAGAGACATTTGTCATACCGAGATTTTCTAACTCACGACAGAAGTCTCCCATGACTACCTTATGACGGCCACCAACATTTACCCCACGAACCAAGAATGCATATCGTTTCATCTTAGACAAGTTTATCCAAGAAACTTTCTCCAATCATGGCTTTGTCTACACCAAAGTTTTCAGCGATTGTTGCTGAGATATCAGAGAAATAACCTACTGGAATAAGTCCATTTCCTTTGAATGATGGACTGTAAGCCAAGAATGGAATATATTCGCGAGTATGGTCCGTACCTGCATAAGTTGGATCATTTCCATGGTCAGCAGTAATCATCAAGAGATCATCTTCACGCATAGCAGCAATGATTTCAGGCAAACGTTGGTCAAATTCGTGCAAGCAATCACGATATCCATGTGGGTCACGACGATGTCCATAAAGGGCATCAAAGTCTACCAAGTTTGTGAATGAGAAACCATGTTTGAAGTCTTCAGAAGTCATAGCTTTAATCAAATTATCAATACCATGGCTATTTGATTTGTTGTGTCCCATATCGTGGTTGATACCAGCTCCATTGAAAATATCATTGATTTTACCAACGGCATAAGTATCGATACCAGCTTCATTCAATTTATCCAAAACAGTTGGTGCAAATGGTGAAACAGCCAAATCACGACGGTTAGACGTACGAGTGAAGTTTCCAGGTTCACCAACGTAAGGACGAGCAATGATACGCCCTAGAAGAGCTGGACGCTCAAGAGTAATTGAACGTGCATATTCACAAATACGATACAACTCATCCAAAGGAATAACGTCTTCGTGTGCGGCAATTTGAAGAACTGGGTCAGCTGAAGTGTAAATAATCAATTCACCAGTTTCCATTTGACGAGGTCCAAAGTCTTCAATAACAGCCGTACCTGAGTATGGTTTATTAGCTTCACGAATGACTTTACGTCCTGAGAATTCTTCAATTTTAGTGAGAATTTCTTCTGGGAATCCGTTCCAGAAAGTATCAAAAGGTTCAGTAATATTGAGACCCATGATTTCCCAGTGACCAGTCATCGTATCTTTACCAAGAGAAACTTCCTGCAATTTTGTTGCATAACCAGTTGGGTTGCTCTCTGCTGGTACTGTTTTCAAAGGTGTTTCACGAGGAATATTTCCTAGACCAAGCTTAGCCATATTTGGCACATTCAATCCTACAGATTTAGAGATGTGACCAAGGGTATCTGAAGCACCGTCTGGCACACCTGCATTGACAAAGTCATTGGCATCTGGAGCAGCACCAATTCCTACTGAATCAAGAACGACTAAATGCATTCTGTTAAATTTGGACATAACAACACCACAAAGAGCTAAAATCTTTTCGAAATTACCTCTTGCCTTTCTATATTATTTAATAGTTTGAAAATAATTAATTAGTTTTACTCATTAAAAGTGAGGGGAATAAAAATCGGACTAGGCCTTAACTTCAACGACCTTAACACCGTCTTTTCCTGCAACGATGACTTTGTTAACCATGCCATTGAACAATCCATGATCGACAACCCCTGTCATAGCTTTTAGTTCTTCACCAAGAGCTACTGGATTTTCAATCTTACCTAAATCAAGATCGATGATATAGTTCTTCATATCTGTAACAAAGCGGTCACCTTGTTCCGTAAGTCGGAATGATGGCTTATAGCCCTTAGACTCAAAGACACGGTACAGACGGTCAGCACCATATTGAACCACTTCAACTGGTAGTTTGAAAGCACCTAATTGATCAACCATTTTAGACTCATCAACCACCCAGATATATTCTTTTGTAGGTGTAGCGACGATTTTTTCCATCAAAAGGGCGCCACCGCCACCTTTAATCCCGTTGAGTTGAGGGTCTACTTCGTCGGCTCCATCAACAGTAACATCAATACTGTCAATGTCATCCACTGCCTTCAAAGGAATGCCTAAGCCTTCAGCTTGTTTAGTGGTTTGACTTGATGTCGTTACACCAACAACACTAAGACCTTCTTCCTTAATACGACGGCCAATTTCCTCTACAAAGAAGTAGGCTGTTGACCCTGTACCGAGTCCAACAACCATTCCATCTTCAACATATTTGGCAGCGGTTACACCAGCGATTTTCTTAAGTTCTTCCATGCTCGTCTCCTTGCATCTTTCTAAAATAGTCGTTCAAAATAATTATAACATGTTTCACCAGTAAATAGAAATGATATGAGGGAGGAAAAACGAGCAAAAATAAAAACTAGATCCTAAATAGAATCTAGTTTTGATGGGGAACTAATTTAATAGCACCACTTAATCTTCTTTACGACGTTTGAAGAATCCTACAAAGGCTACAAAAATCATTGAAAGAAGTCCAATAAATCCAGCATTGCTAGTGTGCTCACCAGTTTGTGGCAACTCAGCTTGAGGCACTACAGGAACTTCAGTATCTGGAGTTGGTGTAGTTGGTGGTGTCACTGGAGTTGGAGGAGTAACAGGTGTTGGTGGAGTAGTCGGTGGAGTTGGTGGTACCACGTGAGACTCTCTCTCAACGACATAGTTCTTGTGCCAGACAACACTTGGTTTTTCAGGAGTTTTAGGTTCTACTGGTTTAGCAGGAACTTCAACTACTTTTGGTGTTGGTGGCGTTGGTGCCGTTGGACCTGTTGGTGGTGTTGGTTCAACCGGTTTTTCTGGAACTTCAACCACTTTTGGTGTTGGTGGCGTTGGTGCCGTTGGACCTGTTGGTGGTGTTGGTTCTTGTGGTTTACCAGGAACTTCAACTACCTCTGGAGTTGGTGGCGTTGGTGCCACTGGCTCTTTTGGAGGTGTTGGTGGTGTTGGTTCTTGTGGATTGATACCAACTGTTTTAACGACTGGTTTAATCGGTGCTGTTGGTGGTGTTGGTGCCTTAGGTTCTTCAGGTTTTTCACCCGGATTCTTAGGCAAACCAAGGTTAGAGTTGATTGCGAACCAGTAAACTGTTGGTGCACCTTCAGCATTTGCACCTTCAGCAGTAAATACCAAGTGACCATTAGTCATCTTGATACCTGCACCTCCATAGTAGAGGTAAGGTGAATCAGCGTTATCCCAACCTGTCAATTCTGATGTTGTCTCACCATTAAAGACTGCACCATGATCAATGTATTGGTTATCATTGACTGATGTTACTTCTTTAGTGGCAGCATCATAAGTAACTGATGATTTTGGAATAGCGATGAATTGGTTATCACCAATATTTACATATTCTTGGTGGCGTGTTGATTGGTATTTTTTCTTAGGTGTGAATGTAATCAAACCTGTTTCAGCAGAAACACTGTATGAACCAATAATATCATCTTTATCACCAAACGTATAATCTTGGTTACCAAGAGCGTGGCCATTACCACTACCTGAAGCATTAAGAGTTGTTACATCAGTTGGAATTTCACGTGAGACAACCCATTCTGAACCATTCCAGTCAGTGATAGGAACCACTACCTTAAGTGGGTTCTCATCTGAAATGTTAACTGTAGCTCCACCAAAATCTGCGTAACCAGATTTTGTAACAACTTCACCGTTTTGGATTGCCAAAGTAGAACCATCTGCGTAAGGATTGTAAGTACCGCGAACAGTATTACCATTAACGTCTTTCGCTTCTACTGTAAGTGGACGTGGGCGCTCAGATGTTTCAACATAAGCTGCACCGTTCCAGTGGTTAAGTGAGTTAAGTGCTACGATAGCATTACGCTCACTAAGGTTGAACATTTTACCATCTTTATCGTAAAACTCAACATCTACAGCTACTTTAACTGGTTTATCTTGATCAGTTGATGCTCCAACTGTCATAGTTACTGTTGGATCCTTACTGATTTTCGCGATACCTTTTCCGTCGTTTGATGGAAGGCTAACGATTTCGTAACGGTAAACAACACGTTTGATTGCTGATGCTTCATTCTCAACAAGCATGCTTGATTGGTTCAAGCCATCATAAGTAACAACAAATTTGTCACCTTCTTTAACTTGAATCCACTCGTCTTCAGTGTTTGTCCAAGGACTGTTTGAGACAATGTCAGATGCTTGTAACTTGTTAGAATCATATTGGAAAACATTACTTGTGTTAAGACGCTCTTGTGCTTCTTTTGTCAAGTAGTTGCTTACACCTTCAACTTTGTGTGTCGCATCGTTTTCACGTTGGAAAGTCAATTCTTGAACAACTTCAGCATCTTTAAGGTTACGATATACAGGATCATTCATGTATTTATCGTAAGCTGTTTTAGCATCTTGGTATTGTTTAAGTGCTGTTTGGTAAACAGCTAATTTGTTTTGATACTCAAGGTACTCTTGGTCATATTTAGCTTTTTGCTCATTGTAGACAACCAAGGCAGCTTCGTATTTAGCTTTAGCATCTGCATTGTATTTTTCAATAGCTTGTTTTGTTTCAAGATCTGCTTCATAAGCTGTTTTCTTAGCGTTATAAAGTTCAAGATTCTTGTCATATGCTGCTTTTTCTACATCATATTTAGCTTTTGCTTCATTGTATGCTGCTAGCTCAGTTTGATATTTAGCTTCAGCTTCAGCGTTACGTTTCTCAGTAACAACTTTTTCAGCTACTTTATTATCATAGTTAGCTTTTTCAGCGTTGTATTTGGCTTTATCGCTATTGTACTGAGCAAGAGCTGCTTCATAATCAGCTTTTGCTTGGTTATATGTTGCCAATTCTGCTTGGTATTTAGCTGCAGAAAGCGCATTTTCTTTATCAGCGGCTTCTTTTTCTGCTACCTTAGCATCATAAGTAACTTTCTTAGTCTTGTACTCTGAAAG
The DNA here is from genome assembly GCF_001807855.1 of Streptococcus sp. HMSC10E12. NCBI lineage: Bacteria > Bacillati > Bacillota > Bacilli > Lactobacillales > Streptococcaceae > Streptococcus > Streptococcus sp. HMSC10E12. The sequence goes on along the minus strand of NZ_KV791089.1, from coordinate 37,324 downwards.
AGCTGAGTCATAAGCTTGCTTAGCAATTTGGTATTGCTCTGAAGCTTTATCATAAGCTGTTTTTTCAGTATCATATTTAGCCTGAGCTTCAGCATTTGTTTTATCAGCAAGTGCTTTCTCAGCTAATTTGGCATCATAGTTTGCTTTTGCTTTATCATAGTCAGCTTTATCTGACTTGTATTGTTCTTTAGCCGCTTTATAATCAGAAACGACTGTATTGATTTTCTCTGCTTGTGCTTTATTATCTGCAGCAGCTGCTTCAACAGTTTCTTTGGTTTGAGCAGGTTCTTCCTTAACCTCAACCCCTTCGTTAGTTGCAGCTGTTTTTGCAGCTTCTAAGCTTGTATTTGTTACTTCACTCGTTGTAACAGTTGTGTTGCCTTCTTCAGTAACGTTAACAACTTTCTTTTCAGTTGAATCTGCTACGGCTGAAGTGTTTTCTTCAACAGCATCTGTTGCTTCAACTGCTGGTGTTGCTGAATCTGTAGTTGTTGCTACCTCATCAGCGCTTGCATTTGAAGCTCCTACTGCAAGAACTGCAGTCCCCAAAAGAACAGAAGCCGCACCAAGGCTAGACTTTCTGAGTGAATAACGTTGTAATTCCTTTTTCCCCATTTAAATTACGTCCTTCTATATTTAGTTATGTTCATATTCTAACAAAAGAAAGAACCATGTCAATTTGAGATATCTCATAAAAACACGCATTCCTTTAAATTCGATTAGATTCTTAAATTCAAATACTTTTTAATATCAAAATATTTGATAGACAAAATCCTATTATTAATAGTGTTTACGATACAAATAGGCGGTTTAATTTTATAATATCTAGTCCAATTCGCTTTAATGTTTTTTTATTGAAAAGATTATGAAAAACAATCAACTATAAGCTTTCATTTTACTTTTCATAGTAATATTTAGCTTTTGGATAGCTATTTCACCTAAATCATGTCCTCTCGTTTGCCCTATTAGTTTTAACATTCAAACTTATTTATGCCGATAATATGCAAAGAATAAGTAACAAAAAAAAGACTAGACTGTCTTGCATAGCAAAACAACCTAATCTTTCATTTTATCTTATTAATGTTTACGTTTGCGAGCTGACCATAGACCTGAAAGGGCCATTGAAAGCAGGCCTAGACCTGTTACAGATGCTAATTTTTGGTTAGAGTCACCTGTTTCTGGCAATACGGCGCTATTAGTTCTTTCTGTTTCTTGCTTAGCAACTATAGAAGAAGTTGGTGTAACGCTTGGTCCTGTAGGTGTTCCAGGAGTTTTTGGTTTTTGAGGAGTTGGTGGCGTCGTTGGTACTGGACGTGTTACGCGCTCAACAAGATAATTTTTATGCCATTTTACCTTAGGAGCTACAAGTTCTTTAGGTGAAACAGGTTTATTAGGAACATTAACTGTGACCATAGTTGGTGGTGTTGGAGCTGTTGGCTCTGTTGGTGGAGTTGGTTTTGTTGGCTCACCAGGTACCTCTACAACTACAGGTGTAGGTGGAGTCGGAGCCTTAGGTTCTACTGGAGCCGTAATCTTACGTGGCTCTACTGGCACTTCAACTAAAGCTGGAGTTGGTGGCGTTGGTGCTTTTGGTTCTGTTG
>NZ_KV791089.1:22663-35703 GCF_001807855.1 Streptococcus sp. HMSC10E12 | reverse complement strand
GAGTTGGTGGCGTTGGTGCTTTTGGTTCTGTTGGAGCCTTAGGTTCCTCTGCATCAACTGTAACCACAGTGTAGTTAGGTTCTGTCGGTGGTGTTGGAGCTTTAGGTTCTTCTGGTTTGCTTGGTTCCGCAGGAACTTCAACAACTGTCGGAGTTGGTGGCGTTGGTGCTTTTGGTTCTGTTGGTGCCTTAGGTTGCTCTGAATCAACTGTAACAACTGTATAGTTAGGTTCTGTTGGTGCCGTAGGGGCTGTTGGCGGAGTTGGTTCTGTTGGTACCGCTGGAAGAACTTCCAATGTAATCGTTGGTGGTGTTGGAGCCTTTGGTTCTTCAGGAGCTGTTGGCTCTTTTGGCGCTTCACCTGGATTTTTTGGAATACCAACATTTGAGTTAATCGCAAACCAATATACTGTCGGTTGACCAGCAGCATTAGCTCCATTGGCCGTAAATACCAAGTGACCATCAGCCATCTTCAATCCTGCTCCACCATAATAGAGGTATGGAGAAGATGGATTGTCCCAACCTTCAAGAGTCGTTGAAGATTCACCATTAAAGATAGATCCATGTTCAATGTATTGGTTATCTTTAAAGGAGGTTACTTCTTTAGTCGCAGCATCATAAGAAACACTTGAATTTGGAATTGGAATATATCTATTATTGCCAATATTTACAGACTCTTGGTGCTCCACATTTTCAAATTTCTTCTTAGGAGTAAAGATGATACGTCCTGAAGTTGGATCAATCGTATAAGAACCGATAACATCATCTTTACCATCTAATGTGAACTCATCTGTTCCAATAGAGTGACCGTTCCCAGCACCTGAAACATTGACTGAAGTTGCGTCAATAACAGTTTCTTCACTAACTGTAAATTCACTACCATTCCACGTTGCTTTTTGTGCCACAATCTTGATTGGGTTTTCAGCAGAGATAGTGACATCAGCAGTACCAAAGTCAGCTGTTCCATTTTTTACAACAACTGCATTGTTTTCAATGCTCATTGATGAACCATCTGCATATGGATTCCAACTTCCACGAACGGTATTACCATTTTTGTCTTTAGCTTCTACTGTAAGTGCGCGAGGTTTATCTCCACTATCCACATAAGAAGCACCTGTCCAGTGGTTAAGGGAATTAAGGGCAACAATAGCGTTATGCTGTGTCAAATCAAACTTATTGCCATTACCATCGTAAAATTCAATATCTACAGCAACTTTAACGGGTTTATTTTGGTCTGTTGAAGCACCGACTGTAAGAGTTACAGTTGGGTCCGCATTAACTGCTGCAATTCCTTTACCGTCATTTGATGGAAGAGTAAGAATTTCATAACGGTAAATCACGCGCTTGATAGGATGCATATCTGTATTTTCACGCATGCTTGACTGATTCAAATTGTCATAGGTTACAACAAATTTGTCACCTTCCTTAATTTGAATAAATTCAGTTTCATTATTGGCCCAAGGACTAGTTGCTACAATATCTGAAGCTTCCAATTTATTGGAATCATACTGATGTACATTGCTTGTATTCAAACGAGCTTGAGCATCACGAGTGAGATAAGCACTGATGCCATCGATGGTATGAATGGCTCCACCTTCACGTTGGAAGGTCAAATCTTGAACAGTTTCTACATCTTTTAGATCTTGGAAACCATTATCATTCATGTACTTATCATAGGCTGCTTTAGCATCTTTGTACTGTGCCAAAGCTGTTTGATATTCAGCAAGTTTTGTTTGGTAGGTAGCAAAATCTTTGCCGTATTGCTCTAAATCTACATTGTATTTTGCAAGCTCAACTTCATACTTAGCTTTTGCAGCATCTTCTTCTGCTTTAATAGCAACAAGTTGATCATAGGCTGCTTTATCTTTATCGTATTGCGCTTTCTTAGCTTGGTATTTTTGTAAATCTTTATCGTATTGTGCTTTAGCTGTATTATAAACAGCCATTTCTGCATCATACTTGGCTTTAGCTTCCGCATTTGCCTTATCAGCAGTTGCTTTTTCGGCTACTTTGGCATCGTAGGCTGCTTTAGCAGTCTTGTAGGCAGCTAAATCAGTTTGATATTTTTCGTAAGCCGTATTGTAAGCAGCAAGATCTTTCTCATATTGCTCTTGAGCTGCCTTATCAGTAATTTCTGCTTGTGTTTTCTCAGCTACTTTAGCATCATAAGCTGCTTTTTTCGTATTGTATTCAGCTAGAGCGGCATCATACAAAGCTTTATTTGTCTTATATTCAGACAAGGCTGCTTCGTAAGTGACCATTTCCGCATCATACTTAGCTTTAGCTTCTGCATTAGCTGCATCAGCTGCTGCTTTTTCGGCTACTTTAGCATCGTAGGCTACTTTGGCAGTCTTGTAGGCAGCTAAATCGGTTTGATATTTTTCATAAGCGGCATTATACGTAGCTAAATCTTTCTCATACTGCTCTTGAGCAGCCTTGTTTTCGATTTCTGTACGAACTTTTTCAGCTACTTTAGCATCATAAGCTTCCTTCTCAGCATCATATTTTGCCTTGTCTTTGCTATACTGAGCCATAGCAGCTTCATAGTTCTTCTTAGCAGTTTCATAAACAGCCAACTGTACCTTATAATCAGCTTCTGACTTAGCATTAGCTGCATCGGCAGCTGCTTTTTCGGCTACTTTAGAATCATAAGTTAATTTTTGAGCATTATACTCTTCCAATGCTGCATCATAGGCTTTTTTATCAGCTTGGTACTTAGCTAACCCTTTTTCATAAGCAGCTTGATCAGTATCATACTGTGCTTTAGAAGCAGCGTTTGCTTTATCAGCTGCTGCTTTTTCGGCCACTTTAGCATCGTACTCAGCCTTAGCCTTATCATACTCAGCTACATCTTTTTTGTGGCTTTCTTTTGCTTTCTGATAATCAGAAACAACCGTATTAATCTCTTTTGATTGAGCTTGATTGTCAGCAATAGCACCCTCTAGGGATGTATGTGTTTGAGGTGCAGTTTCTTCGACTTCTACCCCTTCTTTTACCGCAGAAGTTTTAGCATCCTCAAGACTATCAGTTGTAACAACACTTGTTTTTACAGTGGTATTTCCTTCTTCTTTAACAGAAACAACTTGCTTCTCTGAATGATCAACAGTTGTTGCCGGATCAGCAGCAGTATCTGTTAGTACAGAAGCACTAAGCGGTATATCAGTAGCAGCTGAAGTTGAAACCTCATCTGCATGTACACCAGTTGCCCCCATCGCAAGAATGGTTGTACCCAAAAGAACAGAAGCAGCTCCAAAGCTATACTTTCTGATTGAAAAACGTTGTGAATCTTTTCTTCCCATATCACAAATTTCCTTCTATATTTTCTTAACACCTAAAGTCTATCACTTTTAAACTTTCTGTCAATAGAATTGTCTTAATATTTCCAAAAATTTACACTCATTTTCAATTTGTAAGTATTATTTAATTGATTCTTTAGTTTAAAAGGATAGCTACCTTAATTTTATATGTTACTTCTTCTGAAAATTAGAATTAAATTGCACAATATAAGCTTGATATTAAAGTTTTGTTAATTATTTTTGCGACTCTTTTTGTTAAAGTATCAAAAAGAGCCCCAAGGGGCTCAAATCTTTATATCATTTGGACATGTTCTAAATGTTGCTTCATTAATTTGATAACAATACCTAATGACAACCCAAGTTCATATATCAGAAATCATTGACTTAAGATTTTTTTGACCAAGGCCTTCAAATCTGGAACTACTTCTTCCATAAACCATGGATTTTTGGCTTGCCATATATTATTTCTAGGAGAGGGATGAACGAGAGGAAAAAACTCTGGGAGATAATCTTTATAATGCTTAACTGTATCCGTTAATTTTGCCGATGATTTTTGATGTAAATAGTAACGCTGTGCATAGTTACCTACTAATATCGTCAATTGAATATCAGGAGCTAAAGCAAGAACTTTCTCATGCCACTTATCTGCAAATCCTTTGCGAGGAGGTAAATCACCTGATTTTCCATGACCTGGGAAATAAAAATCCATTGGCACAATAGCAAACATGCCAGATTCATAAAATTCTTCGCGTGAAACCCCCATCCAATCCCTGAGATTATCACCACTAGGATCATTCCAGTAAAGGCCGGACTCTTGGGCACGAATACCAGGAGCTTGGCCTACGATATTAATTCGTGCCGTTTTTGGAATGGTAAACAAAGGTTTTATACCTTGTTCCGTAAAAGCTTTATTTTGTTCATCGGACATGATTGCTTGTGTTAATTCTTCAAGTGTTTCCATATTTTCCTCCTCAAAAAAGAGACAAAACTGTCTCTCTTTTTTATTTGATTAACTCATAGATAGCTTCTGCATAAATGGCAGCAGCACGGTACAAGTCTTCAACCTCAGTAAACTCATTTGCTTGGTGCATCGTGTTGACATAACCAGGGAACATAGCTCCATAGGCAACACCACGTTTGAGGAGACGTCCAAATGTTCCGCCACCAATAATTTGTTCATGACCTTTAAGCCCTGTTTGTTTCTCATAGACTGAAAGAAGAGTCTCTACCATAGGATCATCAACTGGTACATAGTGTGGCACATGACCGTGTTCTGAGAGACTAACCGCCTTAGGACCTTCGAGTTTTTCAAGATCAGCCTTAATAGCGTCCGTATAAACCCCTTGAGGATAGCGGAAATTCAGAGCAATCGTATTATCTTCTGATTCCTTAGAGAAGTTAAATACACCTGCATTCATGGTCAATTCACCCATCTTAGGATCTGTATAGGCAAGACCTGTCTTTTCAGCAAAGAAATCCTTATGAAGTGTTTCAGCAATTAAATCCAAATACGTTTTAGCATTGCCTTGGAAATCAAATTGACTAAGGAAGAGTGCTAAGTAGGTTGCCCCATTAATACCATTTTGAGGCATCATACCATGAGCTGATTTCCCATGAATAGTCACATGGAAAACACCTGCTTCTTCGGTAACTTGACCAGTTACTTCTTGTTCCGCAACAAAGTCTGCTAATTTGCCCTCGAGTTCTTTCAAAGTGATAGGTCCAGTAAAATCTGCACTTGCTGATTCAGGAACCATATTTTCACGCAAACCACCATTAAAGGACACAAGACTAAAGTCCCCATCATTTTGACCTTCAAAATGGAGATAGGCTGTAATATTACCTTTTTCACCATTGATAATTGGGAATTCTGCATCAGGTGAAAAACCAAAATCAGGATCTTTTAATCCATTATGAGCGAAGTAATATTCCATATCGCCCCAACCAGATTCTTCATCAGTACCAACAATGAAGCGCACACGCTTAGATACTGGAAGCTCGAGTTCTTTAATAATTTTCAAGGCATAGTAACAAGCCATTGTTGGGCCTTTATCATCTGATGACCCACGGGCATAAAGTTTGCCATCTTTGATTACAGGTTCATAAGGATCTGTATCCCAACCGCTACCAGCTGGAACCACATCCAAGTGTGCAAAGATACCCAAAACTTCATCACCTTGACCAAATTCAAAGTCACCAGCATAATTATCGATATTACGAGTTTTATAGCCGTCACGTTCTGCTAAAGCAAGAAAATGTTTCAAAGCTTTTACTGGTCCAGGACCAAATGGGTGCTTATCATCAACCTTACTGTCATCACGTTCTGAGTTAATACGCAAAAGACCAAAAAGGTCCTCCATCAAAGCATCTTTGCGCTTATCAACTTCGGCACGAAAATCAATTGTCATAATTTACTCCTTACTGTGTCTAGTTAGCACTATTTTACCACTTTTAGTAAGAGTTTTCATCCTTTATAAATAAAGCCAATAAAAAATGCAATCTCTTACCTATCATCACAGACGCCTTACCATTTTGAATAGCATGTAAAACATTTCCAAAATCAGGAATGATCGAATCAAAAGTAATACTATTGCTTTCAACTAGAAACGCTTTCTCTTAGCTACCGGCCTCTTTTTACTTTAGGCTCTACTATTGAAATCACTCGCATTGTAGCATTGCAATATTATCATTTCAAGAATTTCCAAAAACTTTAGAATATTCTCTTAATTAATGCTATAATAGGACTATCAAAACTAAGGAGATGCATTATGCCATTTGTAAAAATTGATCTCTTTGAAGGTCGTACTGAAGAACAAAAAATCGAACTTGCTCGCGAAGTTACTGAGGTTGTATCACGTGTTGCAAAAGCACCTAAAGAAGCTATTCATGTTTTCATTAACGATATGCCAGAGGGAACTTACTACCCACATGGTGAAATGAAAAAGAAAAACTAGTCATCATTAAGCAGTCACATCCGTGGCTGCTTTTAATATAAAAAAACTGGAGTTTCTTTCCAGTTCTATACTTAGATTATAGTTGGTAATTCGTCATCATCTTCAAAATTCTCTACGACTTCTTCACCAGGTAATGGTTTTTGCAGTTTTCCCAAGATAAAGCGTGAGATGGGACCAACTACTAGAAAATTAAGTGGTAAGGCCATGATAACATTTGTCAACCAAGCACGGCCATAGGATGAGAGCGTCACCGACTGACCGTTGTACACTAAGCCATAGAGCGACATAAAGGTTACCATGAATAGCGCCATAGTTCCAGAAATCACCAAAATCTTCGCCCATCGTTTATCATGGGCTTTTACTTTATGTAAAATAGCAAATGCAATTGTCTTGGCTAGTGGTCCTACCAAAAGCATATCCAGTAAGAAAGCAACCACAAATCCAGGAAGATAACCTTGGAAAAAGTGACCCCAAGCAAAGGGAACTACTCCAGTCCAATCAAGGATAAGAAGATTCCAGAGACTCATCCCACAGACCATCATTCCACACATTAAAATCGTAAAAAGCAAAGCTTCTTTAAAATTACGAGGCATTAAAATTCTCCATTTCTAAAAGTTCTCTTTCAGCATATCAAAAATTTTTATTCCTCGTAAGTTAAATTTCTCTCATGAAAACGTATTATTTTAGGATGGTTTCCATTTCTGTATATCTCGGTTTCATACCTAAACGTTCGTAAAAACGTACAGCACCCGCATTATCATTCCATACGTGAAGTGTCAGATTATAACAACCTAGTTCCTTAGCATAGTCCAAGGCAAATTGATAAAGCTTCTCCCCTAATTTTCGCCCTCGAGCTTCCTTATCAACGCATAGGTCATCGATGAAAAGAGACTTATGAGCCTTTTGAGCACCGTCCTTCTCAGATACTTCGTTTATAATTAAGAAAAGATGACCCAAGATACGTCCTTCTTCATCCTCATAAACAAAAATAGGTTTATTTGGATCATTAATCACTTCTTCTAGCTCAGTATCTGTAAATTTACTGACTTCTGACTTAAAAACATCAGGACGTGCTTGATGATGAACAATAAGAATCTGCTCTAAAAGCTCCTGTAATCTCGGAATATCTTCAGTTTTTGCTAAACGAATCATTATTACCTCCACAAAAAAAGATGAGTAACACTCATCTTAATTCTTATTTACCAAGTTTTGCTTTAGCTGCATCTGCAAGAGCTGTGAAAGCTGCTGCATCGTTAACTGCCAAATCAGCAAGCATTTTACGGTTAACTTCGATTTCAGCCAATTTCAAACCGTGCATCAATTGTGAGTATGACAAACCGTTCAAACGAGCTGCCGCATTGATACGTGTGATCCAAAGTTTACGGAAATCACGTTTCTTTTGACGACGGTCACGGTATGCATAGTAGTAAGAGTTCATTACTTGTTCTTTTGCAGTACGGAACAAGATGTGTTTTGCACCATAGTAACCTTTAGCAAGTTTCAATACACGTTTACGACGTTTGCGTGATACAACGCCACCTTTAACACGAGCCATTTATATATTCCTCCGAATTATTTCTAGTTTAGTTAATTTGTAATGCTTTTAGCGGATTAACGCATTTGTGAAAGCATTGATTTGATACGTTTAAAGTCACCTGAATGTACCATTGATGCTTTACGAAGGTGACGACGTTGTTTTTTAGTTTTACCGTGGAAACGGTGAGATGTGAAGGCACGGAAGCGTTTCAATCCACCTGAACCTGTACGTTTGAAACGTTTAGCTGATGCGCGGTGTGTTTTTTGTTTTGGCATTTTAAAATTCTCCTCTTAAAATAGTGTTAGTTTGACAATTATTTTTTGTCAGGAATTGGTGCAAGTTGCATGAACATTTGACGTCCATCCATCTTCGCTCTTTGCTCGATAATCGCAATATCTTGCGTTTTTTCAGCAAATTCCGCCAAGACCTTAGCTCCGATTTCTTTGTGAGTAATCATACGACCTTTGAAGCGGATAGAAACTTTAACCTTGTTCCCTTTTTCAAGGAACTTACGTCCGTTACGAAGTTTAGTTTCAAAGTCACCTTTATCAATAACCGGACTCAAACGAACTTCCTTAACGGTAACAACGCTTTGTTTCTTACGTTGTTCTTTTTGTTTCTTTTGATACTCAAATTTGAACTTACCATAGTCCATAATCTTCGCAACAGGTGGCGTAGCTTGTGGTTGGATGAGAACCAAGTCAACATTTGCATCATCTGCAATAGCTTGCGCTTCTGACAATGGTTTAATTCCCAATTGTTCACCATCAAGACCAACTAGACGAACTTCGCGAACGCGAATTTCATCGTTAATGAATAGATCTTTCTTAGCTATGATCTTCACCTCTTTATTTTTTTAGAGAAAAACAAAGCGGACTTGATATACAAGCCCGCACACATAATATCCCTTAAGGGATTTGACATGTTGGGCCAGACAACCTAAGTCGCAAGGCGAGAAGTTCTCACTTCTGCTTTTCTCATTGTTTATAGTATAACAAGTGAGTCATCCTTTGTCAATAATTTTTTTTGCTTTTTCTTGAATAAATTCTACAACACCATCAATAGATACACCTGTAGTATCAAAAGTGATGGCATCTTCCGCTGGTTTAAGAGGCGACACCTTACGATGACTATCTTTATAGTCTCGTTCAGCAATTTCTTTTTTTAGAGTCTCAAGGTCAGCAGGAATCCCTTTTTCAATATTTTCCTTATAACGACGTTCTGCACGTTCATCAACAGAAGCAATCAAGAAAATCTTAAGTTCTGCATCAGGCAAAACCACAGTACCAATATCACGACCATCCATGATAATAGCCCCATCTTGAGCAATACGTTGTTGTTGCGCAACGAGTTCTTGACGAACTTCAGGAATGGCTGCTACCCAAGAAACATTATTGGTGACTTGGTTATCACGAATTGGGTGTGTAATATCAACATCACCAACATAAACTTGCTGACTACCATCTGCTGCTTTTCCGAATGAAATCGGATGTTGAGATAGTTGCTCCAAAATTTCTGGTACATTTTCCTCAGTCAAACCATTCTGCAAGGCCAAATAGGTTGCAGATCGATACATAGCACCTGTATCAAGATAAGTATAGCCAAGATTTTTTGCAATAATCTTGGCTACTGTACTTTTTCCACTTGACGCAGGACCATCAATAGCAATTCTAATATCTTTCATGATGTTCCTTTGCTTTTAAAATTATTGAACGTTAACCACATCACCTGGGTTAGCATACCAGTAACCACTTGTCATGTGATCAGGGTTAAGACGTTCCAACTCATCTACAGAGATACCTGCACGTGCAGCGATAGAACCAGCACCTTCACCAGATTGAACAACAATTGATGAACCATCTGCTGCTGCCGTAGCACTTGATGGTGCTGTCTCAGCTGACTCAGTTGCATCTTCTTTTTCTACATGTTTAGAAGAGCTTGATGCTTTAGTTGAAGATGATTTCTCTTTTGAAGATTTTTCTGTAGTAGATTTCTCACTTTCCTCATCTTTGTTTGAGTCTTTCTTGCTAGATGAAGATTTAACAACTTTGCTAGTTGAAGATGAGTAGAATCCAGATGATTCCTTAGATTCCGCAGTTTTGTTTCCACCAACATTTGAAGTATAGAAAACAAAGAACAAAATACATACAACAATAACAAAGAATAATCCAAGCAAGACTGTCAAGAATGATGAATTAATGAATCCGCCACCTTTTTCGCGTTTTTCATCTGAAGGAGTGACATCCTCCTCTTCTTCATAATCCTCAAACTCATCTTCATCATCTAGAAAATCAGCGTCAACTACTTCTTCCAACTCTTCGTCAGAAACCTTATCTTCCCATGGTTTTTTACTCATGATATTCTCCTTGTAAAAACAATAAATCTATTTTAAAATAATACTATGAAAGTATCATTAATTCCAGAAAAATGTATCGCTTGTGGTTTGTGCCAAACCTACTCTCCCGTCTTTGATTATGATGACGAAGGTATTGTTAGGTTCAGAGACAGCGACCAACTCAATCAAATTATTGAAAATAGCCCTGAGACTTTGACTGCCGTCAAGTCTTGTCCCACTAAAGCCCTTATTTGCGAAGTTTAAGCTTCAGGGCTTTTTTTGATTCCTCATAAAAGGCAAAGTAATCAAAGTTTGTCATATGATCCAATAACTCTACCTCACCTTTGAAATCAGGGTGAAGGGCTAATGCATCTAAGAAATATTTCTTAGGCCACTTTCTCATATAAAACTGACGTTTTTTACCATTTTTAAAAATAAGGCACAAGCCAGTTTTAATCACTTCGACTTTTTCAATATCACTAATTTTCACTTTGCGTGGTCTAAAAATATTGAAAGAAACAATACGCAGAATCCCATGATCTTCAATAATAAAGTATCGATGGAAACCTAAACCAAATAAGGCAACGAAAATAGTGAAGAGCATCAAAATATGTGAGGGCACCGAGTACAACTCGAATAGAAGGGCTGCCGCAATAAAGATTGGCGTAATGGCTAAAGACCAGTAGATAATCAGCCAAGATAATTCGGGTTGCCAATGGTAACGATACTTGCCGAAAATTTTAATCATCTCAGCACCTCCATTACTTCTAATTTTACCATAAAATCAGTATTTAGCAAGCTCAATTAAGGTTTACTGACAATTCCAAGAATAACATCTACGGCTTTTTCCATTGTCTGCAAGGAAACGAACTCATATCGACCGTGCATATTTTCGCCACCAGCAAATAAGTTTGGAGTTGGAATGCCCATGAATGAAATTTTAGACCCGTCAGTTCCACCACGAATTGGTTCGATGACTGGCGTAATATCTAAGTCTTCCATGACTTCTTTTGCTAACTCAACAGGCGTCATATCTTTTTCAATCACCTGACGCATATTATAGTATTGATCTTTAAGAACCAAATCAACTCGTGTCTGACCATAAGTTTTATTCATTTCGTCAGCAATTTTTTGGAAGACTGCTTTACGATTTTCAAAAGACTCTGTTTCAAAATCACGGATGATATAAGAAGATTTTGCTTCCTCAACAGTACCTGTCATGGTTTGAAGATGGTTGAAACCTTGATAGCCATCTGTTAACTCAGGGCGTTCTTCTGCTGGCAACTGATTATGAAAATCAATTGCCAACTGCAGGGCATTAACCATTTGGTCTTTTGCTGTTCCAGGGTGGACATTGCGTCCGTGGAAGGTAAGTTCTGCTCCTGCTGCAGAGAAGGTTTCATACTGTAATTCACCCAAAGGTCCACCGTCAACTGTGTAGGCAAAATCGACATCAAAATCTTCGACATCAAATTTATCTGCACCGATTCCAATTTCTTCATCAGGACCAAAGCCTACACGAATTTCACAATGTTTGATTTCAGGATGAGCCTTCAAATAAGCCAAAACCGTCATAATCTCAGCAATACCAGACTTATCATCAGCCCCAAGAAGAGTGGTACCATCAGTTGTAATAAGTGTTTGACCAAGATAATTATTGAGATTAGGGAAATCGGTTGGATCTAGGTTATAACCTGAACTTCCAAGAGGAATGACCCCTCCATCATAAGAGTCAATAACTTGTGGTGAAACTCCTTCTGCATTAAAATCAGCAGTATCCATATGAGAGATGAAACCAATCTTACGTGTTAACTTGTCATCGTTAGCCGGAAGGGTTGCCACTAGGTAACCATTACTTTCCAAATAATGGATATTGGACAAACCTAGTTCTTCTAATTCTGGTTTTAAAACCTTCAAGGCAAAATCCACCTGGCTTTGTGTCGTTGGCGTTCTTGTTGCATTTTCATCACTACGTGTATTGATTTTGACGTAACGTAAAAAACGCTCTAAGAGTAAATCGTAGGCCATAAGCACTCCTTTTGTTGTATTTAGTATTTACCTCAATTATAGCATAAAAACCCATCATAATGATGGGTTAACATATAACTTAAACTTTAGATTCTTTTTCATAGTAAGACTTAATCCCTGCCACAATTGCGTTAGCTAAAGTCTCCTGATAAGCAGATGTATTCAAACGGGCTGCTTCTTGAGGATTTGACAAGAAACCTAGTTCAAGAAGGACTGCCGGAGCTGTCGTCTCACGCAAGACCGCAAAGGTTTGACGCTTCACGCCCTGATTTTGTGCTCCAGTCGCATTAATCAGGCTAGACTGGATAGCATTGGCCAAGGTTTCACTCATGCTCAATCGAGTTGGATTAGCATGGTAGGTTGCATTAATACGTGATGGGTATTCTGCGTAAGGTTGGTAATAATAAGTCTCAATACCCTGTGCTGCAGAACTTCCTGAAGCATTGATGTGAATACTTACGAAGATATCTGATTCAGAAGCATTAGCTGCACGTGAACGATCCGTCAAGTCGACATAGGTATCACTTGTGCGTGTGGTTACAACTTGATAACCTTCTGCTTCTAGTTTAGCTTTCACACGGCTTTGGATAGCCAAGGTCAAGCTCTTTTCAGAAATACCAAAGTAAGAAGCTCCTGGATCATAGCCACCATGACCAGCATCGAGATAAACAATCTTATTTAAAACATCGTAGTTTCCTCTTGATGCTGAACCGATTTTCTTAGGTGCTACCACATCAGCTGAAGTTGCCCCAAAGCCGATATTCTTACCTGAAGCATCAACAATATAGCCATGAACGATGTACTTACCTGAATTCCACTTGTGCTGGCTGGCTGAAATAGTCACTCTGTAGGAACCATCATCCTGTTTTGTGGCATTATGCCAAACAAGAT
>NZ_KV791089.1:1187-22643 GCF_001807855.1 Streptococcus sp. HMSC10E12 | reverse complement strand
GTTTTGTGGCATTATGCCAAACAAGATCATCCTGGCCATTTTGCTCAGACCAGACGGGGATAAGGACACCTGAAATACCACTTGGATTTGTCAGATTGGTGATAAGAACATCAAAGGTTCCACGATTTTTATCATTATTGGCAATAGTTAAGGTTCCTTGAGTCTTAGTAATATCAAGTGTCACTTGTTTGCCACCTAGGCCAATATATTTACCATCATTGTCAACCAGATAGACATGAGAATTATACAGACCACTATCACCCTTATGGTTGCTTGAACGAACGGTCACCTTATAGTCTCCATTAGCTTGCTTAGTTGCCTTGTACCAGATGATATCATCTTGACCGTTCTTTTCAGACCAGGTTGGAACTAAGACTTCTTTGAAGCCTCGTGGCGCAACCAAATTTGAGATAACAAGATCATAGCTACCAGTAGCATTGTTGAGACCAGTAATAGCAAGGTCGGCTTTGGGATTTTGGCTCTCTACTCCTTCATTTTCTAGGACGGAGTTGGTCGTATTGCTCACTGCATCCCATTCATAAAGTTTATAGGCTTCAATCAAACGGATAAGTTTTCCAGCGTAACTTGGATCTGTCGCATATCCTGCATTCTTCAGTTCCTGAGCCGCAACGCGATAATCTGTTTCATTCACAACTTTTCGGTAATTGTTTTTTCGCCACTCGGTACTCGTAAAAAATTTTGCATGGTCTACTACGCTATCATTCCATGAGGCATATTTTCGAAAAGCAGCATTGACTGTGATATAGTCACTATTAAGATATTCCTGGGTAGGCACAGTCACGATTTCTCCATTCCAGTCCTCTGAATATTTAATGCCAAAAAGATTATTATTCGGAGCCTTAGCAAGTTTAGAGCTCCCCCAACCACTTTCTAGGATAGCTTGTGCTGCCGTAATAGAGGGAAGGACTCCTTCCTTAGCTCCATCCATAGCTCCTTGCTTAATGGCACTAAGAAAATGACTTTGATTTTGATCAATTTCGCTAAGTTCATCTGCCTCTTGATAAGAGCTTGTGGTCACAGAACTATTGGTTAAGACAGCTATTTTTGAAGAATCTGCCAGACTTGTTTGCTCCTCCTCTAATACCTTTTCACTTTGTAGATTCATTTGACTCGTTGAATTATCGTGTACTCCTACTTCAGAATAACTCGCCTCGTGATTCTCTGTACTTTCTTTCAAAGTTGAAGATGTGTCAGTTGGTGATAACATTTCATCTGCTTTAGCCGAGTGACCAGACATGCCTAAAAATAAGATTGCTAGCATAACACCGCACAGTCCATAAGCTTTGCTTTTCTTAAATCCAAAATGAAATCCTAATTGCATCTTAATTTCCTTTTCTACTTACAATTTCTGCTAATTCATTTTAAGACGATGAAACTATCAGCATCATAAAGTCTTAAAATAAACCTTCACCAATTTATTCGCAAAAAAAGCTAGAAACTTGTCAAAAGTTCCTAGCTTTTTTAGTAGTATTGAAATATTAATCGACATCAACGAAACCAAAACGTGATAGAGGATACAATCTGAAAGAGATAACACCTTTAATTTGGTCTTTTTCAATGAGACCAAACTTACGACTATCATCTGTATTACGACGGTTATCGTTCAGTACAAGATATTGACCCTTTTCAATCTTAGTTTGTTTATTATCTGTCAATGTTGCAATGGAAAAATCATCAGTGAAGAAGTTTCCAGGTGAAACTGTCGCCAAATAAGCTGATTTATCCTTGCTAATATAGGCTTCGTCAACTGACTTATCATTGACATAAAGGAAATCATCCATAGCTGTCACGCTCTTGCCCTCATCAGCAATAACACGACCAATATATTCCTTGCCATTAACTGTATAAAGAATAAAATCTTTTTTCTGAGGCTCAACATTTTTATTGAAAGTAACATAATCACCAGCATGAATATAGTCATTCGCCTGACCTTCAGTCACACGGTGTGTTGAAAAGACAAAAGCTCTCAACAATAAAATCACTACAATGACAAGAACTGCTATGATAATATTTCGAATTAAATCTCTCTTAACCATACTTACTCCTTATGGGTTCTAATAAAATCATAACATAAATAGAGAAATAAAAAAAGAGGGAGTGAGCAAGCCCAATGTATCTCTCCCTCTCTTTAAACCAATGATTAAAGCCTTTCGCAAGCTTAATAATCCTCAAGAAATGTTTGCATATTGACATCATCTGGAACTAAGGCAAGGTATTTTTCTGCTGTTGCACGCGCCTGATCTCTGTAACCAAATTCCCTCTGGATATATGCATAATCATGGAGGAATTCAGGATTTTCAGATAAATCTGTAGCCAAATCTTGATAGATTTGAAAGGCTTCTTCTTCATCATCAAGTGCTTGGTAGGCCTTGGCAATGTTCCAACGAGCCAAAACAGAATCAACTTCGTAATCGGCTAAAGCTACTAGATCCTCGTAACGTTCTTCTTCTAAATAGAGAGTACTTAAACGTAGAACAATCTCATCTTGGTCCTCAGCGAGTGGTAAGCCTTGCTTCAGATAAGATTCAGCAGATTGAGTGTCATGCAACTCATAGGATAACTGTGATGCTAACAAAAGTAATTGAACATCAAAAGCATTTTTTGAAATCCCTTGTTGTGCCATACGTAATGCTTCTTCAGTTTTATGTTCTGCATGTAAGGACAAGGCGTAAAAATACTCATAACCCTCGAAGTCAGCAGACATGGTTTCTATCTGCTTAAAGTAAAAATTAGCTTTTTGATACTCTTCTTGATCATAGAGCAAAGTGGCTAACTCAAAAGCAATGGTATCATCGTATTCAATTTCAATAGCTTTTTCCAAAAATTCACGAGCAGCTTCAAACTTACCAAGACTGGCATAAGCCTTACCAATGCGTTCATAAGTAGAAACGCCAGTCATTGCCAGGAGGTCACGATTATCCAATTTAGCATAGTATTGAATAGCTTGTTCAAAATTTCCAAGTTCAAATTCCATCTCAGCCAAACCAAAAAAAATCAATGAGTCATCTGATAGTTGACTTGCCTCCAACAACTTATCACGTGCCACATCAGTTAAGCCCTCCATTTGATAGAGGTCTGCCTTTACAATTAAAGCAGACAAATAGTCGTCAGAGTCTTCAGGTATGGCATCCAAATAAAGAAAGGCCTCTTCAATATCGCCATCTTCGGCTGCAATTTGTGCTAGATTGACATTAACCTCTGGAAAATCAAAACGAACTTTTTCGTAAATTTCCTGTGCCTGTTGTAAGAAACCAATAGACTCTAGGTAGTGGCCCAACTCAACAAGAATCTCTGCAGGATCTTCTCGTAAAGCTTTTTTAAAATATTTGTCTGCGTGGTCTAAATCTTGGTTTCCAATAGAGGCAACCATTTTTTCACTATTTAACATCGTCTTTTTGTCCTTCATTTTCTAAATCATCTTGATAAAGATTACTTACAGAACGGTACCAATCAAAAATCTCTCTAACAACAACCTTGACAGAGGCATAGATTGGAATCCCCAATAAGACACCCCAAACACCGTAAAGAGAACCTGCTGTCAAGAGAATGAACATAATGGTAATCGGGTGAATACTTAGTTTATTTCCCAAAACAAGTGGAGAAACAAAACGCCCTTCAATAGTTTGCTCAATGACAAAAATGATGAGGACCTTGATCAGCATAGCAGGTCCTTGCACCAGCCCCATGATTACAACTGGTACCATAGCAAGAAAACTTCCTAGATAAGGAACCATGTTTAGAAAACCTGCCATAATACCAAAAGTCACACCATATCGAAGTCCTACAATCTTAAACATAATACAGAACATGATAGCAACGACAATAGCGACTGTAACCTGCCCTTGAACATAGCCTTCGAGCTGACTATTAATATCTGAAAGCATACGAACAGTTGTTTCACGAAAGCGAGTTGGTAAGGCTGAGACAAAGCTATGTTTCATCTTTTGGCTATCTCTTAAAAGGTAGAAGAGAATGAAAGGTGCCAAAATAATAGCTACTGTCACCCTTGCTACTGTGCTCGCAAAAGTTCCAACCCACGTCAAAGCAGATGAAGAAAAGTTCTCAGCATAGTTGACCATTCTCGCTGAAAAATCACTAAGCATGGACTCTAAATCTCCGTGGAAGTTAGAAAGAATAGGAAGATTAATCCAACGTTCCGTCTCACTATTGGCACGTGCAATATATGATGGTGCATTTCTTATTAAGATCAAAATTTGATTTTGTAAGCTAGGAATAGCTGTCGAAATTCCCCAGACCAAGAGCAAACCAAGGATAGCATAGATAACCAAGATAGACATGGTTCGGTTTAGTCCGGTTCTTTCTACAAGTAGTACCAAAGGTTTTATTAAATAATAAAGGAGCATGGAAATAACCAGTGGCAACATAATGATGGTCATAAACTGAATGACGGGTGAAAAAATAGGACTGATCTTTGTGAAAATCAAAACCGTCAAACCAATCAAAAGTAAGATGAAAAAGGCTACAACAGCCTGATTATTCAATATCCACTTAAAAAACCATGTTTCTGAAAAATGTTCTGTTTTTTTACGCTTCATAGTTCCTCCCTATTTATCATAAAAGGTTACAGTCTTGTCTACTAAGTTTTGGTTACGATCATAGACAAATTTTGCAGAGAAGAAAGGCTTATCTGCAAGAATCCACTTGAAGATCTCGTAGTCACCTTCCCAAGTTGGTTTAGATAAGACCTCATCATATGGTACCCATTCAAGCGTTCCTTCACGAGATTCCTCATCTGAGATGAGTTCTCCTTCAAAACCAGTTACCTTAAAGACATAGGTGTACCAATCATGACCGGGGGTAAATTCTGGAAAGGTAATCATCCCTTTAAAATCCATCTCAGTCACTGTAAAATGGGTTTCCTCGAGAATTTCACGACGAGCACATTCGTCAGGCGTTTCTCCCGCTTCTAGTTTTCCCCCAACAGAAATCCACTTTCCTTCATGAACATCATTAGGCTTTTTATTACGATGTAGGAGCAAAAGCTCCTTTCCATTGTCAATATAACAAATGGTAGCTAACTTTGTCATAATGCATCTCTTTTCCAATGTTTTTTAATATTATACCAAATATGGGTTTGGATTTGGGCTTTGAGCAGACGATTTTGAGATATAGTTGAAAATCTGCTTTTCTCAATCTTATGACAAACAAAAAGAGAACCAGATTGGTTCTCCTTTAATCTCTTCAGTATTTCAAATAACGGCGCATTGCCATACGTGACCCAATCGAACCGATAATGATACCGACTGCAAAGAGGGTTCCGATAACCGCATAGACAAACCACTCTGGATCATACATCGAAATACCACCTTTAACGAAATCAGGGTTCAAAGATGAGTAAACCATGTGATACAAAAGATAAATGAGTCCTGAAGGAATGATAGCACCAAGCGCACCAATCCAAGCACCCTCCATCAAGTAGGGACGACGAATATATGAATTCTTGGCACCTACCAAACGCATGATTTGAATTTCAGTCGCACGTGACATAATGGTAATTCGAATGGTATTCGAAATCAATAGGACAGCCACAATCGTTAAGAGAGCTGTAGCAATGATGCCCCAGAATTGAACACGTTTCATAGTAGACATCAGAATTTCAGTATCTGACCCACCAAAGTTAGCATTATCAACGCCCTGAATGGCTTTAGCTTCCTTAGCAACTCGACTGACATCATCTGGTGATTTCGTTTGAACGATGTAAACATCAGATAGTGGGTTAGCATCCCCAGTAGCTGTCTCGAAACTTGACCCCATTGTTTCAATGAGTTGTTTCTTTTGTTCTTCTTTGCTAGAGAAGGTAACCTTATCTACACCTTTGATCTTGGTTAAAGCATCATAAATCTTATGGTAGTCTTTATTAGCTACAATCTGTCCAGAAAGTTCCTTGACTGTTTTCGAGGCATCTGATGAATCTGGATCCAAGTAGACATTGACCTGAATATTCTTTTCAATATCTGAAGCCAATTTCTGTGTATTTAAGATAACAGAGCCAAAGACACCTAAAAGTGAAAGAACAATCATTACCGAAAATACTGCCGTAAGTGTCGACAACAAATTACGTTTGAGATTCTTAATCGATTCTCCTAAATGGCGGAAAAAGCGTCTAATCATGGTAACCGTACTCTCCTTCCTCTTCATCACGAACAATACGTCCTTCCTCAATCGCTACGACACGATGACGAAGGTTATTAACGATAGTTGAGTTATGGGTTGCCATTATAATGGTAGTCCCTTGTAAGTTAATACGTTCAAGGACCTGCATAATTTCCCAAGAAATTTCTGGGTCCAAGTTCCCTGTTGGTTCATCCGCAATCAACACTTTTGGATTATTTACAATAGCACGAGCAATAGCGACACGCTGTTGCTCACCACCAGACAATTGATTTGGAAACGAACGCATCTTGTGTTTAAGACCAACCAACTCAAGTACTTCTGCCACTCGTTTCTTGATATGACGAGGTTTCTCACCAATAACTTCCATGGCATAAGCAACATTTTCAAAAGCTGTTTTCTTTGGAAGGAGTTTATAATCCTGGAAAACAACTCCAATGGAACGTCTCAAGAGTGGAACGTCTTTCTTACGAAGTCGAGTTAAATCAAACTCTCCAACCTTCATAGAACCACTCGTTAATTTTTCTTCTTGGTAGAACAAGCGAATTAAACTTGATTTACCAGCACCAGAAGGGCCGACTAAGTAAACAAACTCCCCAGAGTTAACAGACAAATCAATGTGTCTAAGGGCTGTTGTTGACTTATCATACTTCTTAGTAACATCTTTTAATTCAATAAGAGCCATAATGTCAGTATTCAACTACTAAAGTAGCTGAACGCCTTCCTTTCATTGAGATAGAGTATTTTAATACTTAAAACAAGTATGTTATTACTATTCTTCCATGCGCCACTTGAGGTAGGCATCGATGAAGCCTTCAATATCTCCATCCATTACCTTATCAACCTGGGCAACTTCATAGCCTGTACGGTGATCTTTAACCATGGTATATGGCGTGAAAACGTATGAGCGAATTTGGCTTCCCCAAGTGATTTCTTTCTTATCACCTTTCAAAGCATTCACTTCTTCTGCTTTCTTTTCTTGCTCCATTTGATAGAGCTTAGCTTGAAGCATTTTCATCGCACGATCACGGTTCCCGTATTGTGTACGGTCAACTGTTGAAGCTACAACAATACCTGTTGGAATGTGGGTCAAACGCACACCTGTAGAAACCTTGTTGACGTTCTGACCACCAGCACCACCTGAGCGGAATGTATCCATCTTGATATCATCATCACGGATTTCAACTTCGATGGTATCATCCAATTCAGGCATAACTTCCACAGATGTAAATGAGGTATGACGACGTTTGGCAGAGTCAAATGGTGAAATACGAACCAAACGGTGGACACCCATTTCTGACTTGAGGAAACCATAAGCATTAGGTCCTTCAAAAGCAAGGGTTACAGATTTGATTCCAGCCTCATCACCCGCCTGATAATCCAAAGTCTCAACCTTGAACCCTTTGGCATTTCCATAACGTTGGTACATACGGAGCAACATATCAGCCCAGTCTTGAGCTTCTGTACCACCAGAGCCTGGGTGAATTTCCAGAATGGCATTGTTATGGTCATATGGTTCAGACAAGAGCAGTGTCATCTCGTAACTTGTCATAATCTTATCAAGTTTTTCGAGTGTTTCTTCGAGCTCTTCTTGAACACTATCATCTTCTTCCAACATTTCTAAATAAAGCTCTGTCTCGTCAGAGAGTTCTTGCATATTGTTGAAAGTTTCGTATTTCATTTTGAGCTCATTTAACTCTTGTGAAGTCTTTTGAGCTGCAATATTATCATTCCAAAAATCTGGCTCAGTCATTCGGTTTTCAAGAAGCGCAATGTCCTCTTCCAAACGATCTAAGTCAAAGAGACCTCCCGAAGCTCACGAGCTTCTCTTGATTTTCAGAGATTTTTTGGCGAATTTCTGCCACTTCCATGGATAGGTTTCCTCCATTTTATAGTATTATGCTTAATTTTAGCATAAATCACTTAAATTTGCCATTTTGCACACACAAGCTCCCACTCGGCTTGGGATTCTTCATCCTTAGGTGACAGTTCCCTCATATAGTCTAACATAGCCTCATCGGGCTTCTTAACAATCTCACCGAGAGCCCAAATGGCAGTCGCCGTGTGAATGGGATTATTATTCTTATCGATAATCTCCATCAGTTTGACAATAGCATTGCGGTCATGTAAGTTGGCCAAGGCAATAATGGCATTACGTTGAAGAATATTCTTCCCTCGCCATGAACCGGCAATCATACCAAATTTCTCCTTAAAGGACTTATTGGTCAGCTCTAAAAATGGAAGCAATTCAGGCATAGCAAGCTCAGGGTCAATGTCTGAAGCTAAGGGATTGTCAATACCTCTGTTATATGGACAGGAAATCTGACAAATATCACAACCATAGATAACAGTCTTTATCTTCTTTCGAAACTCCATATCCATCATGCCCTTATCCTGTGTTTGAAAGGATAGGCAACGACGGGCATTCATAGTCCCATCGCCAATGAGACAAGATGTCGGACAAGCATCCAGACAACGACGACAATCCCCACATCCATAGTCTACTTCATGATCAGGTTCTATTTCTAGATTAGTGATAAGCTCACCGAGATACATGTAGGAGCCGTATTCTTTTGAAATCACTAGTCCATTCTTTCCGATAAAGCCAATACCAGCTCGCTTGGCAACTGCTGTATCGACCAAGGCCCCAGTGTCCACCATACCTTTATATTCGAAGTTTTCCGTCAGTTTTTCAATACCTTCTGCCAGGCGTTTTAGTTTGTCCTGCAAAACATAGTGATAATCTAGCCCCCACGAATTTGGAGTGATTTTGCCCCGCTTAAATTCTGTTTTTTGGGGCTGTTGCGGCAACTTATGCGGATAGGCAACTGCAATGGAAATGATGGTTTTAGCTGATTCTAAGGTCAACTTAGGATAAATACGTTCTTCAATATTTTTATGTTCAAACCCTGTTGTCCGCCCTTCTTCGACACCAAGTCGAAGGGATTTTTCCAGATAGGCAAAATCATCGGCGGTTGTAAAACCAATTTTTGAAATGCCAATCTCCTTGGCCATCTTTTGTATTTCTAACTTGATATCCATATTCTTATCATAATGAAAATATAGTCCAAGGGCAAGTATTTTCCATCATCTTCATTTAGAGACAAGCCTTAACCTTTTTGTTACAATGTTCCTATGACAAGACTTGCAGTAATGAGTGATTTACATATTGATTTGAATCACTTTGAAACATATGAAATCGATACTCTAATAAAGTGCCTAAAAGATCAAGAAGTTAGTCATCTCCATATCGCTGGTGATATTTCTAACCATTATTATATCGACACGAAACCTTTCCTACGAAAACTGTCCAAGGCGGTCAAGGTTACCTATAATTTAGGCAATCATGATATGCTTGATTTAGATGATGAGATTATTGATAATCTTGATTTTCAGGTGATTGATTTAGGAAGTAAGACCTTATTGGCTTTTCATGGGTGGTATGATTATTCCTATTCTGATGAAAAATTGGATAAAATTCTTAAACGTAAGAAACAACTCTGGTTCGACCGACGACTTAAACGATTGGGTACAGATCCCGAAATCTGTCAAACTAGTCTCCAGAAGCTAGATAATATCTTAAGTGAATTAGACACGAATAACCTTATAGTTGCCATGCATTTTGTTCCTCATAGTCGTTTCACCATGACGCACGAACGTTTTAAACCTTTTAACGCTTATTTGGGATCTGAACACTTCCATCAGATTTTCGTCAAACATGGCGTTAAAGATGTTGTTTTTGGTCATGCCCACCGCAGTTATGGGACGGTAACTATTGACGGTGTAACCTATCACTCGCGTCCTCTTGGATACCGACGAGAATGGGACTTAACCATTGACTTTGTTTCCAATCACCCTGAACTCAATCCTACTGGAACATGGAATCTCTCTAAACGGTACAACCTAGTCAAGAAACGACAAGAGTTTTTAGAGTATGAAAAAAAGGAACTGGCAAATGAGTTCCTTTCATCCATGACACTATTTGATTTATAGAACGACTCTTAGGGGAGTCGTTTTTTTAGTCAATGAAAAATCCCTGCTTTTGAAGATCCTTCAAGGTATTAGCACGGTTAGCAACTGATTTATCCATGGTCTTAGCAATCTGAGTCGTAAATTCATCAACCCGATTATTTAAATCGCGAAGGTCATAATACTCATGGACTTCAGCGTCGTAATCTTTTAGCTCCTCCAAGGGATTTTCCAAATCCTGATAATAATTTTCCATATGAATGACGTGACGTGGCAAACGAGGTTTAAGCTGTGGTTCCTGATCTGGCCAACCAACTGCTAAGCCCACTGCAGGATAGACATACTTAGGCAGTTTGAGAAGCTCTGAAAGTTTGGCATTATCATTCAAGATACTCCCCAAATAAACTGTTCCCATACCTAAACTCTCAGCAGCTACTACCACATTTTGAGCAGCAATCATTGCATCTGAAAAGGCCGAGATAAAGCGTTCGGGACTACCTTGCACCAAGGCTTCAGCACCCTTTGCCTCTACAATCAAAGTATTACGTCTTTGGTCTACAACAAATACAAAAAGATGACCAGCATTTGGAATATAAGGCTGATTCGCAATTTCAGCAATTTCTTCCTTCAATTTTTGATCAGTAATACTGATAATCGAATAGGATTGTCTAAAATTACTAGTTGCCGTATGTCTGGCGACATCAACCAGAAGGTCAACTTCTTCCTGTGTCAAAGCTAGAGGTTTAAATTGACGGATGCTGCGGTGATTGAGTTGTGTCTTAATGGTCTCGTTCATGGCCTTCTCCTTAACTTGTGATCATTTCTCTTCAATTATAAACAAGACTTCTCCTGAATTCAAGATGTGATAAGAAAAAGCCAGAGACCATTATCTCTGACTTTATGTTTTAAATAGCGTCTTTATCCTTACCAAGGGCACGTTGAATAGCTTTGACTAATTCAACCAATACCACAATCAAGAAGGAACCTACAATAACCGCAAGCCATTGTGTCAGACTAAGGTGTGACACATGGAAAAGGTTATTAAATCCAGGAACTACGATAGTTGCCATCAAAAGAACGAAGGCCACTGGAATTGCCCAGTTGAAAGTCTTGTTCCTAAAGAGACCAACTTTAAAGACTGATTGATAAACAGATTTAACGTTAAAGGCATGGAGCAACTGGATTAATCCAAGTGTGGCAAAGGCCATTGTAAGGGCATCCGCATGAATTTCTGCTTGTGTATGATGCTCTGGAAAGGCAAGACCCCAACCATATACTGCAAGAACAAGGATAGTTTGGAAAACACCTTGATACATAATCGCTCCGAAGACACCACCATCAAAGAAGTTTGATTGGCGACCACGAGGTTTGTGAGCCATAATACCTGGTTCAGCTGGCTCAACCCCAAGTGCGATAGCTGGAAGTGTATCAGTGACTAAGTTGATCCAGAGAAGGTGTACCGGTTGAAGCACATCCCAACCAAACAGTGTGGCAAAGAAGATAATGAAGACTTCTGCCATGTTGGCTGACAAGAGGTATTGGATTGATTTTTGAATATTTGAGAAGACCTTACGTCCTTCTTCTACGGCAACGATAATTGTCGCAAAGTTATCATCGGCAAGAACCATATCTGAAGCTCCCTTAGAAACCTCTGTACCTGTGATTCCCATACCAATACCGATATCAGCTGTCTTAAGTGAAGGCGCATCATTAACCCCATCACCTGTCATGGCAACAACCTTGCCATCATTTTGCCAAGCCTTAACGATACGAACCTTGTGTTCAGGAGATACACGCGCATAGACAGAGTACTGTTTGAAGACTTTTTGGAATTCTTCATCAGAAAGCTCATTAAGCTCAGCGCCAGTAAAGACATGATCTTCCGTATCATTTGGATCAATGATACCAAGACGCTTAGCGATTGCTTCTGCTGTATCTTGGTGGTCCCCAGTAATCATGATTGGACGAATCCCCGCTTCTTTAGCGACACGGACAGCCTCTGCTGCTTCTGGACGTTCTGGGTCAATCATACCTACCAAACCTGAGAAAATCAAATCAGACTCAACAACTGCAGATTCCAAGGTAGGAATGTCATTCGTTGTCTTATAAGCCATCATCAAGACACGAAGGGCTTGTTTTGCCAAGTCCTTATTAGTCGCAAGGATAGCTTGTTTGTCTTCATCCGTGATAGGACGGACCTCACCATTGATTTCAATACGAGTCACACGTTTGAGCAATTGGTCAGGCGCACCTTTAACGGCTACAAAGTATGTACCATCCGCTTCTTTGTGGATAGTAGACATGAGCTTACGGTCAGAGTCAAATGGCAATTCTGCCACACGAGGCTCCGATTTCAAGACGTCACGCACATCAAAATTGTGGTCCAAACCAAATTGAACAAGGGCTGTTTCAGTAGGATCCCCGATTAGTTTACCGTCTGGGTCTACCTTAGTATCATTGGCAAAGTTCATAATACGAAGGGTCGTATTATCAGCACCAAGTTCTGTATCAGCACTTTGCAATTGACCGTTTGTATAGACCTTCTCAACGGTCATCTGGTTCATGGTCAAGGTACCAGTCTTATCTGAAGCGATAATTTCAGTCGAACCAAGCGTTTCAACTGCTGGCAATTTACGAACAATCGAATTACGTTTGGCAAGAGTTGTTGTACCTAATGACAAAAGAATGGTTACAATAGCAGGTAAACCTTCAGGAATGGCTGCAACGGCAAGAGCAACAGCAACCATCAAACCTTCAAGAGGCTGTTCGCCACGAATGAAGACACTAACCAAGAATGTTACCAAAGCAATAGCGACAATAAGATAGGTTAAAGTCTTAGATAGTTGCTCCAAACTTTGCTTCAACGGTGTTTGGGATTCGTCCGCATTGGCTAGCATATCCGCAATCTTACCAACCTCAGTATACATACCTGTATTGGTCACAACACCTGCACCACGACCGTACGTTACATTCGAGTTTTGATAAGCCATATTCACACGGTCACCGATACCTGCCTCTGCTTCAACCGCCTCGGTAACGTCTTTTTCAACCGGAACGGATTCACCTGTAAGGGCAGCTTCTTCAATCTTAAGTGAGGCTGCTTCGAGCAAACGCATGTCCGCAGGAACGACATCACCTGCTTCAAGCAAGACGATATCTCCTGGAACTAATTCGCGTGCATCAATTTCAACGACATGGCCATCACGGCGCACACGAGCCATAGGGCTAGACATGTTTTTGAGGGCTTCAATAGCCGCTTCTGCTTGTCCTTCTTGATAAACACCAAAGGCTGCATTCAAAACAACAACGGCTAAAATAATGCAGGCATCAGTCAAACCATGCATACCTTCTGTAATAACAGAAAGAGCCGCAGCAACAAGTAGGATGATAATCATCAAATCTTTAAACTGGTCGATGAATTTTGACAAGAGGCTGCGTTTTTCACCTTCATCCAACTCGTTATAGCCGTAGGCATCTAAACGTTCCTTGGCTTGTGCAGTAGACAAACCGTCAACAGAAGTGTCCAAGCTTTTTAGGACTTCTTCCTCTCCTTGTGTGTAAAACAAGGCTTTACTTTGTTCTTTAGACAAAATAATCTCCTCCTTCTATATAGGGAAAAATGGCTAACAAGACTCTTTTTATATACAAAAAGAGACTTGTTTCATTAAAAACAAGTCTCGCTGTTTAAGAATATGCCGGAAATATAAAATTTCGTAATGACGACATATTCGCAACTACTAATCAAATTTCATGATTAAAGTTGCCTGCTACTCCCTTATTTGTATTTTACATTTTATCATAAATTATTATTAATTCAAGCAAAATGATTCTATTTTTTCAAAAATTAAAACCAAGAAACTTCTAATTCATAATCAGCAAAAACGTCTTCTGTTTCTGGATGTTTCAATTGATAATGAATATCAACTGTCTGTCCATTCGGGTCATGAGCAAATAAACTAGTGTCTGTCAGAAAATGTTGGGTACCAAGAGGGGTCGGAATGTGGACCAAGGCAGGTACTTTGGCAGAAAAACGCATGATGGATTTAGGATTAGAAAATCGTGTCATCACTAGCTCATCCTGATTCAACTTAATAACCACTTTTTCTTTCTCCGAATTATGGTGAACAAGATAGGTATAATCCCCTTTTTCCATAACCTCACAAGCGTGGATTTCTTCGATAATTTCCGTTTGATCCCCTACTTTAATTTTATTTTTTATTTTTATTTCCATTGATTACTCCTTTCTGTTATAAAACTACTTTTTTACTTAAGACGATAGCAACTCTAACCTCAAAAAGAGTTTCAACATTGCGTTTACCCTTTCTGCTTCAAGTAAACCACCTGGGTTTGTTTGACAAAGCCAATCTTTTCATATAAGCGTTTGGCGCCTACATTGCTATCTTCCACTGCAATTTGGAAGGACTTGTCATTTTGCGCAATAAGTTGGTTGACGACTGATTTTGCCAGATAGCTTCCATAGCCTTGGCCACGATAGGCTTCTGCTACGGCAAGTCCATAGAGATAGTTGTTATTCCCAGATAAATCGACCGTACAAACTCCAATCACTTGACCTTCTTTGAGTAGGATGTAAAGTAGGCCATCAGAGTCCTTCAATGCCTCTGTAATGTATCTGCGACTTACTTCGAGTGTTTGCTCTGCATCAGAAAAGGCTTGGTGGTGGAGATGGGCAATTGCATCTAGGTAAGAAGGTTCAGCTAAGAGCACCTTGACATCTGAACAGGAATCCAGAGCATATGGTGTTCTGTCTCTCCCTAGCCAGGTTTCCGTCTCTTCATCTTCAACCAAATCCCAATGACTTGCCAAATCAGGATGATGATCGAGAAAAACACGCTCCGTCTGAAAGGTCACTGAGCGAATAGGGTAAGATGCCATTTCTTTTTCAAAGCTTCTATACATCGCATGGGCAATACCCTCGCGACGATGACTAGGGTCCACTAGGATGCTCACTTCAATGTCTTCATCATCCGCATAAACCGTTAATAAGCCAAGCAACTCTCCCTCTTGACAATAGAGGAAAAAGGCCGGCATATTGGAATCAAAATTAAGCATATTGGAGAGATAAGGTTCTCGAAAGGTTTGATCATGGGCTTGGCAGCTAGCAATCAATGCTTTTGCTGACTTCCGTTCTTGCTCCGTCAATTGGTTGGTTGCTCGAATCACTTTATCTCTCCTTTATTTGTCTGACCTTATTTTACCAATTAAAAAGCATTTGGGCAATTCTTACCTAATCTACTTCTTTAAAGAGACAATAATACTTTTCTCAGGAAGAACTATGACAAAGCGCCTAAATTTTAGTAAAATAGAAGGGAAACTAACTAAACGAAACAGGTAATTATTATGTCTATTAAACTTATTGCTGTTGATATTGATGGAACGCTTTTAAATAGCCAACGTCAAGTTACACCGGAAGTCTTTCAAGCAATCCAAGATGCTAAAGCTGCTGGTGTAAAGGTTGTTATCGCGACTGGTCGCCCTATTCCAGGAGTTCTTCCACTTCTTGAAGAGCTTAACCTCAACCAAGACGGAGATTATGTTATCACATTCAATGGTGGGCTTGTCCAAGAAACTTCTACTGGTAATGAATTAATTCGTGAGACACTCTCATACGAAGACTACCTTGATATTGAGGTTTTGGCTAACAAGCTTGGTGTTCATTCTCACGCCATTACTAAAGATGGTATCTACACAAGTAATCGCAATATTGGCCGCTACACGGTTCATGAGTCTACACTTGTTCATATGCCGATTTACTATCGTACACCTGAAGAGGTAGCTGACAAGGAATTTGTTAAGGCCATGTATATCGATGAGCCTGAAATTCTTGATGCAGCCATTGCCAAACTTCCACAGGAATTTTATGACCGCTTTACCATTGTAAAATCAACACCATTTTATCTAGAAATTCTCAAGAAAACAGCCAACAAAGGGATTGCTGTAACCCATCTTGCTGAGAAACTCGGTCTTTCTAAAGAAGAAACAATGGCTATCGGTGATGAAGAAAATGACCGTGCTATGCTTGAAGTCGTTGGCTCTCCTGTTGTTATGGAAAATGGTAATCCAGAAATGAAGAAAATTGCGAAACACATCACAAAATCAAATGATGAATCTGGTGTCGCTTACGCTATTAGAAAGTGGGTTCTAGAATAATATGTATACCTATAAAACTGGACTCAGTACTTCTGAGCATGACCGCTTTGTTATAGATAGTCCTCAAACGAATTTATTACAGAGTAGTTCATGGGCTAAAATCAAGGATAGTTGGGGAAATGACCGCCTAGGTTTCTATCAAGATGGTAATCTCGTTGCTGTCGCTAGTGTCCTTATTCAGCCACTCCCTCTTGGCTTTTCTATGATTTATATCCCTCGTGGACCTATTATGGACTATCAAGATAAAGAGTTGCTCGCCTTTGTTATGGCTTCGCTTAAAAAATATGCCAAAACAAAGCGTGCCCTCTTTGTGAAATTTGACCCAAGTCTCTTTGTGACAAAAAACTTGATCTCACAAGAAGCTGAAATCCGTGAAGAGACTATGGCAATTGCCAAGTCCATCCAAGCTCTTGGCGTTGAATGGACTGGCCTCACTGAAGATATGGCTGAAAATATTCAACCACGCTTCCAGGCTAATATCCATAAGGAAGATTTCACTGAGGAACAACTCTCTAAGAGTACCAAGCAGGCTGTTCGTACTGCTCGAAATAAGGGGATTTCAGTCCAATTTGGTGGCACTGAGCTTCTTGAACAATTCGCATCTTTGATGAAGAAGACTGAGGCCCGTAAGAACATCCACCTTCGTGGCATTGATTATTATGAAAAGTTGTTGACTACCTACCCAGAATCTTCTTACATTACACTCTCAACTCTTGATTTACCAGCTCGTCTCAAAGACCTCAATAAGCAACTCGAAAAGAACATTGCTGATGCAGCCAAGTTCACTGAAAAAACTAAACCAGGAAAAATCGAGAACAATAAGCAAGAGCACAAAAGACTTAAAGAAGAAATTGACTTTCTTCAAGAAAAGGTTGATGCTGGGAATAAAACGGTCCCACTTTCAGGTACACTTGTTCTTGAATTTGGCAAGACGTCTGAGAATATCTATGCAGGAATGGATGAAGATTACCGCCGTTATCAACCGGCTATCCTGACATGGTATGAAACAGCTAATCACGCTTTTGAGCGTGGTGCTGAGTGGCAAAACATGGGAGGAATTGAAAATTCACTAGATGGTGGCTTGTATAATTTCAAGTCCAAATTTAACCCACGTATTGAACAATTCATTGGAGAATTCAACCTTCCAGTTAGCCCTCTTTACGGACTAGCCAATTTTGCCTATAAACTCCGTAAGAAATTACGTAGCAAACATTAATAAAATATAAAATGAGACTCCATCTTGGAAGTCTCATTTTTTGATGATAGCTTAGTCTTTATCAGGAATAACCTTAAAGAGATAATAAGTGATGAAGACCGTCAGGCAAAAGAGTCCGATTTTCACCCATAGTATAGGGGCAAAAAAGATTGAAATTGCCATCAAAACATAGATTTGGATGATAATCTTTTTCTTTCGTTCTTTGGCAATTGATTTGGTTTCTCGAAAATCGGCTACATAACTTTGATACAGCTTAGTATGATATAACCATTTCTCAAAACGTTTGGAACTTCTAGCAAAGCAAGCAATGGCTAAAAGTAGAAAAGGTGTTGTGGGTAAGATAGGGAGGGGAATCCCAAGAATTCCCAAACCGAGCGAGACAAACCCTAACGAGAGATAAATTACTTTCATAAATACATTCCTTTTAAAAAGCTGCACTAAACGTATTAGTGCAGCTCTTCTGCTATTTTTAAATGTCTGTCAGTGGAGTCGCTGTGTCTGGTGAGGTATCATAAACTTTAAAGTCAGTTCCAACACCAAAGTCAGCACGTGCCAACTGATTTTCCATCGTCATGTGGGCCAACTCCTTGATATTATTTTCTTTGGAAAGGTGACCCAAGTAGATCTTTTTAGTTTTATTACCGATGGTGCGAATCATAGCATCCGCTCCATCTTCATTACACAAGTGACCTTGATCAGAGAGGATACGTTGCTTGGTTGACCAAGGATATGAACCTGCTCTAAGGATTTCAACATCATGATTGGACTCAATCAGATAGCCGTCGGCATTCTCAATAATACCTGCCATACGATCAGAAACATAACCCGTATCCGTCAACATAACGAAACTCTTTCCATCTTTCATAAAGCGATAGAACTGTGGATCAATAGCATCGTGACTAACTCCAAAAGACTCAATATCAATGTCTCCAAAGGTCAGAAGCTTATCACGAGAAAAAACATGTTTCTGGCTATTATCAATCTTACCAAGCATATTTTTACTATCCATAATTTGCCAGGTTTTCTCATTTGCGTAGATATCCATGCCATATTTACGAGCTAAAACGCCTACACCATGGATGTGATCCTTGTGTTCATGCGTTACTAAGATTGCATCCAAATCACTCGGTTCACGATCAATCTCAGCTAGCAAACTTGTGATTTTCTTACCAGACAAACCAGCATCTACAAGAATCTTCTTCTCTGGAGTTTCCAAGTAAAAGGAATTACCAGTTGACCCTGAAGCCAAAATACTATATTTAAACCCTAAATCTGAGGTCATTTCTACTCCATCTCCCATTCATCAACCATCATGGCATCCTTGTCATATGGAAGCACAATTGTAAAAATTGAACCCTTACCATACTCACTCTTAGCCCAAATAAAGCCCTTATGTTGTTTAATAATTTCTTTTGCAATGGACAAGCCTAGACCAGTTCCACCTTGGGCACGACTTCTGGCCTTATCAACACGGTAAAAACGGTCGAAAATCAAAGGCAAATCTTTCTTAGGAATACCCAAACCTTGGTCAGAAATAGAAACAATCAACTGTGAGTCAGTTGTCTTCATAGACACTGTAATCTCACCACCATCAGGCGAATACTTGATGGCATTGTTAAGAATATTATCCACGACCTGGGTCATCTTATCTGTATCAATCTCTACCCAAATTGAGTTTACTGGGTAATCTCGAATGATTTCGTAAGTTTTACCTGTATTGGTTTCTTGACTTTTAATCTGATCAAAACGATTCAATATATAGGTCATGAAGGCCGTGAAATTGGTCATCTCAACGTCAAGTTGGGTACTCTTATTGTCAATACGAGACAGTGCCAAGAGGTCAGAAATCATTCGCATCATACGATTGGTCTCATCCAAAGAAACTTTGATAAAGTTAGGAGCAATCTCTTCGTCGAGAGCACCATCATCAAGTGCCTCCAGATAGGATTTTACAGAAGTCAAAGGTGTACGCAACTCATGACTAACGTTTGAGACGAAGAGTCGACGTTCACGCTCTTCTTTTTCTTGCTCAGTAGCATCGTGAAGAACGGCAACCAGACCTGAGATAAAACCTGATTCTTTACGAATAAGGGCAAAATTAACACGTAGGGTCACAAACTCATCATTGGCATCTCGACGTGACAAATGAATTTCAGGAGTCTTAGACAGCAATTCACTATAAGTATAGGGATTTTCGCCATCTAATAAATCTAAAATGGACATCTGTGTCGCTGTTTCAAAATCTAGATTCAACAAACGCTGAGCTGTGCTATTAATCATGGTAATTTGACCACGACGATTTGTCGCAATAACCCCATCACTCATGTAAGAAAGAACTGATGATAAGCGGTTTTTTTCCTGGGCTAGATTTTCATGCGTCAGACGAAAGACATCCGATAAATCATTCAAGCTGTCAGCTAGCTCTAAAAGCTCTGGATCACCCTTTAAGCGTAACTCCTCGTTATAGTTACCTGCCATTAAGGACTTGACCCTCTTGGTCAACTTTCGAATATTTTTGACTCGTCGATAATCACGATATGCAAGAAAAATAAAGTAGAAAGCCACAAAGAGGAGCGTAAAGAGTAAGGCTAGTTCAAAGCTTGTGATGTTTAAGCCAATACTAGTCATAATTCTTCATATAATAACCAACACCACGTCGAGTCAAAATATATTCAGGACGACTAGGTGTATCTTCAATTTTTTCACGGAGACGACGAATGGTTACGTCAACCGTACGAACATCACCAAAATAGTCATAGCCCCAAACAGTTTCAAGCAAATGCTCACGCGTCATCACTTGTCCCATATGAGTTGCCAAATGGAAAAGCAACTCAAATTCACGGTGTGTGAGCTCAACTTCATTTCCACGTTTTTTAGCAACAAACGCATCTGGAACAATAATCAACTCACCAATTGAAATCTCCTGCTTGCCAGAGTTAGAGCTTTCTTCTGCTGCTGTTTCAATAGTCTCTGTACGACGCAGGTGAGCTTTGATACGTGCCAACAATTCACGATTAGAAAATGGTTTCGTCACATAGTCGTCTGCCCCAATTTCTAGTCCGATAACCTTATCAAACTCGCTATCCTTAGCGGAGAGCATGATAATTGGTGTATGACTTGTCTTTCGAATTTCCTTAGCAACTTCTAAGCCATCTAGTTCAGGCAACATCAAGTCCAGGATGACCAAGTCTGGTTTTTCAGCTTCAAACTGCTCTAAAGCTTCACGACCATCAAAAGTCGTAACAACTTCATAACCCTCTTTAGTCAGATTAAACTTGATGATATCCGAGATTGGTCTTTCATCATCAACTACTAGAATTTTTTTCATATAAACACCTCATCGGTTTTCTTAAGTCATTCAATTTTGTAAAGTAGAAAACTTTACGTATCAAACATATTATACCAAAAAATAGGTTAAGGACCAAGTTTCTACTATAGATATTGAGCTGATATACAAGCTTTTCTTGTTTTTTAAGATAGCTTTGCTATGTGTAATCGGTTAAAAGACAAACATTATGATTGAATTTTCAAACATTTTTGACATTTTACTATATCTATAGTAAAATACACTCTTGTTGTTACATATATTAATGTAAAATTTTAGGAGGCACTTATGGCACTTATCGAATTTAAAAATGTCAATAAATATTACGGAGATTATCATGCACTTCGTGACATCAATCTAGAAATTGAAAAAGGACAAGTTGTGGTTCTCTTGGGACCTTCTGGGTCTGGGAAATCCACTCTCATCCGTACTATCAACGCCTTGGAATCCATCGATAACGGTACGCTTATCGTTAACGGACATAATGTTACGGAAGCTTCTGCCAAAGACTTGGTAGAATTGCGTAAAGAAGCGGGGATGGTATTCCAACACTTTAACCTCTACCCTCACAAAACCGTTCTTGAAAATGTTACCTTGGCACCTATCAAGGTTCTTGGAATCAGTA
>NZ_KV791089.1:0-1167 GCF_001807855.1 Streptococcus sp. HMSC10E12 | reverse complement strand
TTAACATGTGGGACAAGAAGGATTCATACCCTGGTATGCTTTCTGGTGGGCAAAAACAACGTATCGCTATTGCCCGTGGTCTTGCCATGAATCCTGAGCTCTTGCTCTTTGACGAACCAACGTCAGCTCTTGACCCAGAGACTATCGGTGACGTGCTTGCGGTTATGCAAAAACTTGCCAAAGGTGGTATGAATATGGTTGTCGTAACCCACGAAATGGGCTTTGCCCGTAGTGTGGCTGACCGTATCATTTTCATGGCTGAAGGTCAAGTTCTTGTAGACACTACGGATGTGGATGGTTTCTTCGACAATCCAACTGAACCTCGTGCAGTTCAATTCCTTTCTAAGATTATCGACCACAACTCTGATCGTGTCCAAGTGGACGCCTAAGGAGGGCTTATGTTAATCAAGAAACTTAGTCGCATTTTAGCTATCTCTGTTATAGCTTTTCTAGCAGTTCTCCTCTGGAACACTAAAAGTAGTCAGGCAGATGAAAGCAGTAAGCTACTCAATAGTGCTGCAATTCAAAAAATTGTCAAAAAAGGGACTCTAAACGTTGGTGTCAAACAAGATGTCCCAAACTTTGGTTACTACTCAGCCAAAACCAATACCTATCAAGGGATGGAAATTGATCTTGCTAAGAAAATCGCCAAAGAACTTAAGGTTAAGGTGAATTTTACAGCGGTTACCCCAC
The DNA here is from genome assembly GCF_001807855.1 of Streptococcus sp. HMSC10E12. Classification (NCBI taxonomy): domain Bacteria; kingdom Bacillati; phylum Bacillota; class Bacilli; order Lactobacillales; family Streptococcaceae; genus Streptococcus; species Streptococcus sp. HMSC10E12. Next base: position 474 of record NZ_KV791089.1, on the reverse strand, counting down.
AAACTCGTGAAGCCCTTATGGACAATGGAACTATTGACATGCTTATCGCTACTTATACCATTACAGATGAGCGTAAGGCTTCATATGCTATGTCAAACCCTTATTACTACGACCAAATCGGTTTCCTCGTTCAAACCAAATCTGGCTACAAGAAACTTTCTGATCTTAACGGTAAAACTATCGGGGTTTCTCAGGGATCATCTGCTAAAGCTGCTGTTGAAGAGTACGCTTCAGCTAACAATCTTAAGTTTGACTACGTCCAACTCGGATCTTATCCTGAGTTAGCCGTATCACTCTATGCTTACCGTATTGACGCCTTTGCTGGGGATAAATCAATCTTGTCAGGTTATGAAAGTGATAAAACCAAGATTCTGGATGAAGGTTTCAAAACGCAAGAATACGGTATCGCTTCAAGTAAGTCTAATCAAGAGTTGATTGACTATACCAACGATTTGATTGCTAAATGGCAAAAAG
>NZ_KV791088.1:59429-60733 GCF_001807855.1 Streptococcus sp. HMSC10E12 | reverse complement strand
CTAATTCTGGGCTTGAAACTTTAGCTTCTGCCTTGATTGACGCACGACTTGTGAAGGTATAAGTGCCTGACTCTGGGAGACTTGGTTGGTCCGCTGGTTTAGCAACCGGTTTAACTTCTGGTTTAGTTTCTGTAGCTTTAACTGTTGCAATATCAACGTAACGACGGGCACCGCTTGCTGTCATGTATGAAAGCCATTGATGACCATCGGCTGTCAAAACTTTGTCATAGTTAACACTCATGCCCTTGTCATAGTAGGCCAACTCTGGGCTTGAAACCTTAGCTTCTGCCTTGATTGACGCACGACCTGTGAAGGTATAAGTTCCTGTCGCTGGAAGGTTGATGGCACCTGTAGTGGCTGGTTTGCTTTCAGCAGGTTTGCTGCTAGTAGCATAATCGCCACCTTCGATACCAAAGTACTCTTCCAAACTCAATCCTGAATCGTGGATGTCTTTAGCTTCTTTACCCACATAGCGGATATGCCATGCTTCTGGCATGTAGCCGGTTGAAGCTTCTTTACCTGCTTGGAAACGCACGATAAAGCCATAGTTATGTGCATTATCTTTAAGCCATCGACTAGCTCGTGAATCTTCAAGCAAGTTACCAGATTTATCAGTCAAGTCAAAGACCAAACCAGTTTGGTGTTCGCTGAACCCAGGACGAGCTGAGTAACGGTCCGCAGCTGCCTGACCATCACGACTAACATAGTTGTCGTAAAGAGTCTTTTGATAGTCATAAGAACGGAAACCACTGTATGAACGTCCAACATTCAAACCTTGGTTAATCATATCATCACGAAGACGAACAAAGGCTGCCTTAGCTGTAGGATTCTCACCTGGGTTATAGTCCTTAGAAAGGCCATGTTTTTTATTGACAATAATAATGTCATCGTATTTACCACGAACACTGTAGTAAGAACCGTTATTTGTCAATTTCCCTGTTGCATGGGATTCAGTGGCTTGAGGGACTGTAGCTTTAGTTTCGGTGATATAGGTTCTCTTACCGTCCAACATATAGTATAGATGGACAGAATAAGTACCCGCATCGCCCTTATGACTAGCTGTGTCTACATGAACCTTGTAGCTTCCATCTGATTGTTTGTCGGCATGATACCAAGTAAGATCGTCTTGGCCGTTCTTATCTGACCAGATTGGAACACGCACTTCTTTAACTTCTCTGCCACCACCTGAAACATTGGTTACGACTACATCAAAGCCATTAGACGTTTGGTTGCTGATGGTCAATTTCCCTGTAACTTGAGTTTCAGTGATTTGAGGGACTGTAGCTTTAGTTTCGGTGATATAG
>NZ_KV791088.1:59080-59409 GCF_001807855.1 Streptococcus sp. HMSC10E12 | reverse complement strand
TAACTTCTTTGCCACCACCTGAAACATTGGTTACAACAACATCAAAACCATTAGAGGTTTGATTGCTGATGGTCAATTTCCCTGTCACTTGGGATTCTGTAGATTGAGGGACTGTAGCTTTAGTTTCTGTAATATAGGTTCTCTTGCCGTCTAACATATAGTAAAGATGCACAGAATATGTACCAGCATCGCCCTTATGGCTGGCTGTGTCGACATGAACCTTGTAACTTCCGTCTGATTGTTTGTCGGCATGATACCAAGTGAGATCATCTTGACCATTCTTATCTGACCAGATTGGGACACGGACTTCTTTAACTTCTTTGCCACCA
>NZ_KV791088.1:0-59060 GCF_001807855.1 Streptococcus sp. HMSC10E12 | reverse complement strand
CTACATGAACCTTGTAGCTTCCATCTGATTGTTTATCAGCATGATACCATGTAAGGTCGTCTTGGCCATTCTTATCTGACCAAATTGGGACACGAACTTCTTTAACTTCTTTGCCGCCACCTGAAACATTGGTTACGACTACATCAAAACCATTAGAGGTTTGGTTGTTGATGGTCAATTTCCCTGTCACTTGTGATTCGACAGATTGAGGAACCGTTGCCTTTGTTTCAGTAATATAAGTTCTCTTACCATCTAACATATAGTAAAGATGCACAGAATATGTACCAGCATCGCCCTTATGACTAGCTGTGTCTACATGAACCTTGTAGCTTCCATCTGACTGTTTATCGGCATGATACCAAGTAAGGTCGTCTTGGCCATTCTTATCTGACCAAACTGGGACACGGACTTCTTTAACTTCTTTGCCACCACCTGAAACATTGGTTACGACAACATCGAACCCATTAGAGGTTTGGTTGTTAATTGTAAGATTACCAAAAACACGGTTTTCTTGTGGCTTAGACTCCGTAGGTTTCAAAGCCGCAATATCCACATAACGACGTGTACCACTGTAACTAATATAAGAAATCCATTGATGGTTATCCGCAGTCAATACCTTGTCATAGTTCACTTTGTAACCTTTTTCCAAGGTATAAAGCGTTTCTGCAGAAGCCTTAGGTTCATTTTTAACATTCAAGCTACGTGTCACATTATAAGTGCCACTTTCTGGAAGCTTTTCAGCACCAGTAGTTTCTGGTTTTGCTTGATTAGTTTCTGTTGGTTTAACAGTTGGTGTTTCAGCTTTGGCAGGTGTCAAAGTCGCAATATCTGCATAGTAGCGAACGTAGTCATAACCAAGGTAAGAAATCCATTGGTGATTATCAGCTGTCAAAACTTTATCATAGATGACATGGTCACCCTTACCGAAAACAAAAGTAGGTTTGAGGTCTGCTTTTGGTTCCTTCTTAATATCTGTATCACGTGTAAAGTAGTAAGTTCCTGTCGCTGGGATATCCAAAGCACCTGTTATGGCTTGAGCACCACTAGAAGGTTTGCCATCCCCATTACCACCATTACCGTTACCACTACCAGCTGCCACTGGTTTCACTGGCGCATAACGACGCACACCAGAGTATGATTTGTAGCTAATCCATTGGTAGCCATCAGCTGTCACGACTTGATCGTAAAGGACGCTATCCCCTGGATTCACATAAAATTCAGCCTTGGCAGATACCTTAGGTTGATTCTTAACCTCTGTACGTTCCTTGTAGACATAAGTTCCTTGGCTTGGAAGGTCACTGTCTGTAGTTGTAGCTGGTTGGCTCACCAAACTAGTATTGATAGCTGCTCTCGTTAAGGCAGATACATCAAGGTTAGTCGCTTTTTCAGATGAAGCATTTGTAGCACTTGTTGCTTCTGAGCTGGCAGCTGTTGATTCAGAAGTTTTATCTGTTGCTTGTGAGGTACTAGTACTCACTTCACTTGTAGCCTCGCTAGTAGCAGTTTCACTAGCAGTTTGGCTAGTTGTTGAAACTTGGCTAGCCTTCTCACTTGACGCCGCCCCATCTGTTGCTACACCACTGAAAATATCAGCTGCGGTCACAGCATCACTATCTGAGGTAGCACGCAAAGTGGCATCTGAAAATGTTGACACCTCATGATGCTCATCAGCCAAAGCTTGACCTGCAAAGACCAAACTAGCTCCTAAAAGAACTGATGCTGCCCCAAATGAATATTTACGAATGGAAAAACGTTGTTGTTCGTGTAAAAATTTTTCTCGTTTCATATTATTATTTCTCTCTATCGAATTGATGTTACTGGTTGATTGTAACACTCGGTGATAAATATTACAAGTATTTTACAGAATATTACTAAATATTTCTCACTTGACCATTAGTATACCAAATTTATTTGACTTGTTCACACCTAAATCATAAACTGTCCAATTTTTGTCATAATCGGAAAATGACCGACTTATACTTACATTTTCGTTATTTTTCCAAAAAAGCAAAAGGAAAAGTAAAAAGATTACTAAATAAATAGCAATCTTTTTCGTACTAGTTACGGTAATATGGTCCGTTTGCCCCAATAACAAGATAATCTGAGCTTCCAGATACTCCGGCAACTGCAGACAAAGCTACACTATCATCTTGAGATACAACTGATGCATTGAATGTATTATCTGAAACTCCTTGAGGCTTCAATTGAGCAGTATAACCTGTTGAGTTTTTGATAATTGTACCATCAGCGTTAATTGTAACTGATTCACCATTCGCATTAGTCCAAGTCCCCACAATAGAGCTAATATCACCATTATCAAGGGCACCGAAGTTAAGTGATGATTGACTATTAATTGTCCCCTTCTCAGATTTAGCCTTATCTGTTCCAGCTGCAGATTCAGCCACTTGTCCACCATCTGTAGCGCCTGCTTGAGCTTGTTCCTTAGAAGAAGCTTTAGGTGCTACTGCTGAATCCTGATTGTCATTTTCTTCATTTGAAACTGCTGAAGATGATGATTGAGTTGATTTTTTATCCTTCTTAACAGCCTTACTTGAGCTTGAAGATGACTTCTTAACCGTTTTGACTGGACTGCTACTTGTGCTAACACGAGCTGATTCATGGCTGTTAAACTTAGTCACCAGGAAGATGGCAAGAATAACTACGATAAGAGCTGCCACGATACCAATGAGTTTACTTGTATTTTTCATGAGTGATATTCCTTTTCTGATAATTTACTAGGTTATTATAATATATAGACAGCTAAATTTTTCATTGAAGTCATAAACAGTCGTTTTTTCGTCATAATCAAACCACATCTTCTATTTTTAGTGTCTGTTTAAAACGATAGTCTTTAGATTGTGTTGACAAAGAACAATTAGGGTACTTCCCTAAAATCTCTCGAACAGTGGACAGACCTATACCGCGGCCCTCTCCTTTACTTGAGCGACCAAGTTTAAAGATACCGACTGTATTGATAGATTCTTGAGCAATGGTATTCTCCACTATCACCACCTTTGTCTCTCCACTGATAAGAGCAATGTTTACTTCTTTAGCACTGCTATCCAGACTAGCTTCAATAGCATTATCCAAAAAAATAGACAACACTGTTATGAAATCCAACAATTCCATCCTCGATACTTCAAAGATATCACTGACCTCAAGGTGAATGGTAATAGACTGTCCCTGTGCTTCCAAAATTTTACTAGCCAGGACACCTTTAACGGCTTCATCTTTAATATTAATCAAGTTGGCAATTTCGTACTGTTTCCCCTCAATCCGAGTCTTTGTTTTTTCTAGGATGTTATCGTAGATATCGGAAATAATAGCCATATCCTTGGAGTCAATGCCATATTTGATACTAGACAAAACATTTAGGTAATCGTGCCTGAAGCGACGAAGATCCGTATAGAGTTGCTCGATTTGTTGACTATAATGAGCCAAATCACTCATTTGCCTATCTTTTTGGAGTAGGACTTCTTCTTTTAGTCTCTCACTGAAGGTCGCATTAATATAAACAAGGGTCGCAAGAAAGAGTAAAGCATAGGTCACCACGAGATAAACATGCCAATCTCTTCCTCCAGGGCTCTGTTGCACAAAAAAGGTAATATATTGGAGAAGGAGGGCATAAGATAACATTGATATATCTATAAGTAATAAAAAGTACTTTGAAAATGACTTTCGAAAACCATAGTTCAATGCTTTGAAATCCACTTTTAAGGTCTTAATGATTAACCAAAACACAGGAAAGACTAGCAACTCAATGACAAGGTTTAAATGAAAATGGTTAAGTACAATCAGATAATGACGATTGATGACCAAGGCAATCCCATAAATAATAAGATTGTGAACAAGACTTTCTATGATGATTGGAAACAAGCCATAGAAAATATCTAATAACCTATTGCCATAACGATTTCTGTAGAGGGAATAAACAACCAAGAAGGCATGCCCTAAAACATAGGATAGTGCTGGAGAAAGCACAAACAAAAATCGGATAATCAAGGGGATGATGATATACCATCTTAGCTTTATCTCCTCGGAGGTAATGTATTGATAAATGAGAATAAAGAGGATAATCTCCGCTAAAAAGTCTAGATTATCCAACAAAAAATTGATTGCTGTCATAGGCTGATTCTCTCAAGCAATTTCTTTAGTTTCAACTTTGAAACATAGCAAACGCCACCATTTTCAAAATAGACTGTCCCCGTACTTTTATCTAATTTGATGATATTTTCTGGATTGATAAGGAAAGATTTGTGGCATTTAAACAGTCTAGGGTCACTCTTTTCAATTTGTGAGAGACTGCCATAAAACTCAATCTGCTCCTCTTTAGTATAAAGGATAACCTTATGAACGATATCCGAGGTCTCAAAGTACAAGATATCATGAAAGGGAACCTGAATAACGGTCTTAGCATTCTCAATCCGAAAAGCGTCTTCTGGATTCTGACTCTGTATCTTTTTGCAGGTTAATAAGATAATACTTTCCACACGCTTTTGAAAGTCCTCACCCTCCAAAGACTTATCAATAAAATCTAGAGCTGCCAGTTGGTATTGAAAAGTTAAGGGAAGATACTCTGAATGGGTCGTGAAGAAAACAATATTGGCATAGGGATCATTCTTGCGAATCTGCTTAGCCACTTCCAAACCTTTTTTAGTATCGTCTTTAATTTGAATGTCCAAGAAAAAGAGCTGATGAGACCCTCGCTCGGTAATAGACTCTAACAGTTGATTGGGTTTGTCAAAAACCTCAAAGTCCCCCACTTTAATATTATTTTTCTTAAGAATCGTATGAATAACCTCTTCAATACGATTTTGTTGGATAAAATGATCTTCTAAAACATAGATGTTAAGCATAGCATAACTTCCTTTAGCATAATCTTAAGAGAAATTCTAAGTTAGAGCATTTCTTTAATAAATGAACCTCTCTTATTTATTTAAAATGAGATTTTTTGTTCTCTTTACCTATTTTACAGTTTTATTACAAAAAAACAATAGTTTGTAACATTTTTTTTGCTTCAATCAACCAAAAAACACCACCCTCAAAAGAGAGTGATGTTACGAATCTTAAGAAATATCCACATAGCGTCTTGCACCACTATAGGTTACATAAGACAACCAGGTGTGGCCATCAGCTGTTAGGACCTTGTCATAGCGAACGGACATGCCTTTATCATAGTAGGCTAGTTCTGGGCTTGCCACACTTGGTTGAGCCTTGATAGAGCTAGGTTTTGTAAAGGTATAAGTGCCGGTTGCAGCTAGGCTTGGGCTTGCTGGTTGAGCAACTGCTGTTGCCTTAGCATCAATAGCAACGTATCGGCGGTTGCCTCCATGGCTTACATAAGAGAGCCATGTATGACCATCTGCAGTCACCAATCTGTCATAGTTAACGGACATACCAGCATCATAGTAAGCCAACTCTGGACTTGCTACACTTGGTTCTGCTTTAATGCTAGAGCGTTCCTTGAAAGTATAGGTGCCAGATGAAGGTGTGCTTGGTTGAACAGGTTGTTCTACTGGTTTAGTCACACTTGTTGGTGCAATAGCCACATAGAAACGATGCCCTGAATAGCTGAGGTAAGAAAGCCATTGATAACCATCACCACTGACAATCTTGTCATAGTTGACTGACATACCAGCATCGTAGTAGGCCAACTCTGGGCTTGCCACACGAGGTTCTGCCTTAATGCCAGTACGAGCAGTAAAGGTATATGAACCTGAAGCTGGAAGATTGTGGCGAGTTGCATTTTGAACTGGAACAGTTGTACTAGTGCCTCCGATACCTACCATTTTACCATCTTGGACATAGTAGAGATGGACAATGTATTCACCTGCTTCAGACTTATGGTCGCTAACATTGATACGAACCTTGTAGCTACCATCACTTTGTCTGTCAGCTTGGTGCCATACAAGATCATCTTGGCCGTCCTTAGCTGTCCATACTGGAACACTCACACCTTGGATAGCCTTGTCACCACCAGAAACATTAGTGATATGAACGTCAAAACCGAGGTTAGAGAGGTTTTCAATATTGATAGTACCGCTTGGTTTGCTTTCTTGTTGAGCAAGTTTAACCACGGCTACATAACGTCGGTTGCCATTGTAGCTGAGGTAAGAAAGCCATTGGTAACCATCACCACTGACAATCTTGTCGTAGTTGACTGACATACCAGCATCGTAGTAGGCTAACTCTGGACTTGTCACACGAGGCTCTGCCTTAATGCTAGAGCGTTCTTTGAAGGTGTAAGTTCCTGCATCAGGAAGGCTATAGCTAGTAGTTGTATGCGTTTCTTCAACCTTGGCAGGAACTGTGTAAGCTGTGCCACCCACACCAACTAATTTACCATTAGTTTCAACATAGTAAAGATGAACATTGTAGAGACCACGTTCATTCTTATGGTCACTTAGACTGACGTTAACCTTGTAGTTGCCATTGTTAAGACGAGTTGCATTGTACCAAATGATATCATCTTGGCCATTCTTTTCAGACCAGATTGGAACAGATACCCCGAGGACACCGTTTTGGTCTGAAACATTACTGATAACTACACTAAAGTCACCATTGTCATGACTTTCAATAGCGATATCGCCTCTTGGTTTAGCTACAGCCTCTGCAGCAGCACCTAGGTCGACATAACGACGAGTACCACTGTACGAAGTGTAAGAAATCCAACGGTGGTTGTCAGCAAGCAAAGATCTATCGTAGTTGACTGACATGCCTGGATCAAAATTGAACTCAGTCTTGGCAGTCAAGCTAGGTTGGTTCTTCACATCTGCAGGTTTAGTAAAGTAATAAGTACCACGTTCAGGTATGACTTCATCTCTAGTTGCTTCAGTGGTGCTATTAGTGTTTTCAGCCTTCAATGCTGCGATATCAGCGTAGTAGCGTTCATAGTCGTAGCCAATGTAAGAAATCCATTGATGATTGTCTCTCTTCAAGACCTTGTCATAGATAACATGGTCACCCGCACTAAAGACAAAGGTAGGCTTGATATCCATGATAGGCGCTGTACGAATTTCAGTTGTACGACGGAAATAGAAAGTACCGTTTGATGGGATATCAAGAGAACCATCAGCAGTCACAGGACCATCCACACCAGGTTGAGGAGTATCCACAGCTTCACGGTCAGTACCTCTAACTTCTGCTACTTCTGAAGTTGCTGAACGGTTAGTCTCACTTGCTGCTTCAGAGCTAGCTACTGATGACACTTCAGAACGTGGACTAGCCACTTCTGATCTAGAAACAGAAGCGACAGCAGATGCAGAATGAGCAACCTCTGCCGGTACTTCCAAAGAAGCAGCCTCGCTAGCCACTACACTACTAGCTTCAGAAGAAGCAACTTCACTGCTGGCAAGCTTAGGTCTTGGCGCTTCAGATCTTGAAGCTGGTTGATTGAGGACATCGGTAACAGCTTCTGAAGTTGTCTGGTCGATTTGAAGTGGTTCAGAATTATTTACAAAAACTTCATAATCCTTGCTGGAATTTACGCTATTGGCTTGTTCCTGAGCCAAAGCATGTCCACCAAGCATCAAGCTCGCACCAATCAAGACTGATGCAGCTCCAAAAGAATATTTACGTATTGAGTAACGTTGACGTTCCTTAAAAACATATGCCTTTCTCATTTTGATCACTCTCACTTTCTAGGCTGTTTGATAAAAATTGGAACCGTTTTCACACCTATAGTATACTTCTTTTAAAAATATTTTACAAGTATTTCAATATTATTACTAAACTTTTTTAAGCATGAAAAAAGAGCTGAAAGTTCAGCTCTTCAATAATGTTTTTACTCTGCCCAGGTATTATAGTCTTGAAGCGAAGCGATATCATGCTCTTGTCCATCCTTTGACTCAGAAGCTGAAAGTTTTGTTCCACTAAGCATATCCGTCTGATCTGGCTTAGCTAGCAAATGAGAAACCTGCTCTAGAGCATCATCTCCAAAGAAGACCAACTCTCCAGAAACTTCCTTGTTCAAAATTGTCATAAGTGCTTTATTGGAACTGATGTTTAATTCCCTAATTCTAAAAGTATTTGGGTCAGACAACTCTAGAAATACTGCATTAGATCTATTCCGAATACGAAGTCCATAATAATCTAATCTTTCATTTAGCGATTTACTAAAATAGTCTCGTTTGTAAATCTGTTTATCATCTTTATCTACTCCACCTTGAATAGCAACTCCCGTCACGAACTTGCCAGTCTCAAAATCAAAGACCCTTCGTCGGCCAATTCTATCACGTTCTCCACCAGAATTAGTAATCAAAGTAGTTACGATAAGATAACTTTTCCCACTGATATCCTTGTCAAGATCCAGATCACTAACATATTCTTCAGGAAAATCCTTTCGTAAGATTTTCAAGACATCCCATTTTTTGTAAATCTTCTTGGTGTTAAAAGGGTTATAAATCATCACCTTGTAGTAATCCTTATCAGTGATGTCATAGTTATCCCTAATATCTTCACCCCTATGGTAGTATTCATCAAATAGTATCAGATAATCTTTAGTCAAGGCGACATAATTTTGATTTTCAGGAAGATACAGTACATTGTCCTGAACCGTTCGAATATCTCGAAGAGGAGTGGATTTCTTAATGGTTTCAATTTTATGTGAATAAGACTCTATGGGTTTGTGCCTATAAGCAAGATAGAAGCCAAGTAATGCTCCTAGAAGAATAATCACGATTCTCACTTTATCTTTGAAAAGTTCTTTAATTAAAGCCATCTACTCTTCCTCCCTTGGGATTATTACTGTTATGGCCTTACCATTTTGAACAAAAGACATACTATTATACACTGCCTGTGTTCTCGGACCTTCAAATTCGCTAATGCCATATTTTTCTTTCGCTTGATTACTTGGAGTTGTACCTAAAAGATAACCTCTCTGTACCATATCTGGACTAATGTTAAATGAACCATTATCAATAGCATCCCTAGGTGCATCAAGAATGGAATACAAACCAACAGGTGCTCCTTCATTAATAATACGGTTGAAAGCATCTTTACCCTCTTTCATCGCATTTTCAAAGGGATTTGATTGAAGCAATTCAAAAATACTCTCTTGCATAAATAAGATTTGTTTGGGTTCTTGGTTCGCATTTGCAGTATCAATACGTTCTATATAGGGACTGTAGTCACTCGTATAGTATTTCTCATAATACAATTCCTTAACGACCTCATTGTCCTTAAAACCAGCTCTCCAATTTTGAATCAGTTCGATACTTTTCTTTAGTTTACTTGTTTCAGAACCTATACTATAAGTATAAAAACTATATAGTGGCCCTGAGGCTAAATCGTAAGTTACGAGACTATTATCTGAGGCGTTAACACCAATCGGAAGCAAGGTTGAATTCGGATCATATAAAATGGCTTGAACATCCTCTCGAGATTTAAACTCTTTTCTTGTCAAGCTGACGTTTCGATATATCCATCTGTCAAAATCCTGAAAATTTGACAAGAGGTGTTCTTGTCCATCAATTGTTGTATCTGCTTTAGCTACCAAGCCGTCTACAAAACTAGTCTTACCATCTTCCTTGTATAAATCCAAAAGACTTTGGGTCTTTGCCTGATCATTACAAAAACTATCTGTAACTACCAATTGATAACTATCATTTTTAGCCATCTCTAGAAGTTTAGAATTTTGGCCATAAATCGTTCTCGATGTACCATCAAAAGCCCCAACACTAATAGCAACACGTCCCGAATCTAAAGTATGAACATTAGATAAAAGATTATTACCAAGATTATTGATAATCCCAATAGTCTGAGGTAAATAGCCTTTTACACTTTGTTCCTGTTTTGGGATAGTATCGATATCATAAAGACTAGTGTCTGAAAAATTGCTTATTTGCTTTAATGTTTTATCATCTTTTGAAACCTCAAAAGTATAAGCAGGCTCACGATTTTGCCCTACCTTTGTGCCTTCAAAAGTAACAAGAACATAGGCTTTCTGATTCTCTTCATAAAGCTTTGCTTTAAGATTTCTAATCTCTTTACCTTTCTTTAACTCTGGTACAAACTTAAAAAGGTCTACCTCAATCGGTTGATTACTAGTGTCATTAACATTATATATAGATAGACGATAATATTGATTATCCTTTTGAGATGTTTTCTCTGTATTTTTAAAAGAATCATGATAACGATAGTTTTGAGACATCATATAGTTATCGGAATATTGGATATTGCCAGTTGATTGGACAGCTAGAACATCAGGATCTGTTAATTTCACATAGGCATCAACCGAACTGAAACCTGTCACATAAGCATAACCATTTAAATAGCGGTCAGTTTGTTGATTATAAGAATTTTGCCACTCAATATACATCAGTGAAAAACAAAACGAGAAAAAGACTGTAATTATGAATATAAGCACATCGTTAAAATCCCTAACATTTTTATCTTCCATAATCCCCCCAAGAATGTGAATCTATTAAAAAAGATAGGATTTTCATCCTACCTTTTCAAGTTTCTTTTATTGTATCACATCTTAAAGCTGTTCTGCTACTGCTGAAAGAAGATCTTGGATACCATTGGCATCGCTACCACCGGCCATGGCCATATCTGGTTTACCACCACCACGACCTGATACGATTGGTGCAAGAACCTTGATGACATTACCTGCGTGAACATCCTTAGACTTGCTTGCTACAAGGACATTAACTTTTTCGCCAATGTGAGCTGCAAGGACAAGGACGTCAGAGTAGTCTGCTTGTTTCCATTGATCAGCAAATGTACGAAGGGCACCTGCGTCAGAAACTTCCACTTGGCTAGCGATGTAACGAACACCATTAGCTTCTTTAACGTCTTTGAAGACATCACCAGCTGCTGCTGCTGCTGCTTTTTCTTTAAGAGCAGCATTTTCTTTTTGAAGAGCATGCAACTGCTCTTGAAGGCTAGCAACCTTGTTAGGTACTTCTTTCAATTGTGGTGCCTTAAGCGTTGCTGCGATTGCTTTAAGGGCATCTTCTTCTTCACGGTAAGCAAGGTAAGCTTCACGTGATGTCACTGCCAAGATACGACGTGTTCCTGAACCGATACCTTCTTCTTTGACAATCTTGAACATACCGATTTCAGCAGTGTTGGCAACGTGCGTACCACCACAAAGCTCAACAGAGTAATCACCGATTGAAACGACACGAACATTCTTACCATATTTTTCACCAAAAAGGGCCATAGCTCCCATTGATTTAGCAGTGTCAATGTCTGTTTCAATAGTTGTTACTGGAGTGGCTTTCCAGATTTCTTCGTTGACTTGTTCTTCGATAGCACGCAATTCTTCTGGAGTTACAGCCTCAAAGTGAGTGAAGTCGAAACGCAAGAATTCTTGTTCATTAAGAGAACCAGCTTGAACAGCATGATCACCAACGATATTATGAAGGGCAGCATGCAAGAGGTGAGTCGCTGTGTGGTTCTTCATAACACGGTGACGACGTGTGTGGTCAATTTCAAGTTTGTAGTTAGCACCTACAACAAGTTCACCTTCAACCTCAACAGTGTGAAGTGCTTGTCCATTTGGCGCACGTTGAACGTCAACCACACGCGCAACAACAGTACCAGCTGCATCTGAGATCGTACCGTGGTCTGCTACTTGTCCACCCATTTCAGCATAGAATGGTGTTTGTTCAAAGACAAGGAGTGCTTGACCAGAGTTAACACTATCATGACGAGCATCATCAGCAACGATAACGCTCAAACGGCTTTCAGCTGTTTCAGCTTCATACAAGAACTCAGATGGTTCAGTGATGTTGGCGAGGGTTTCATTTTGCATACCCATAGAACCACCTTTAACCACGCTAGCACGCGCACGTTCTTGTTGTTCTTTCATGGCAGCTTTAAAACCTTCATGGTCAATCTTGAAGCCTTCATCTTCAGCCAACTCTTCTGTCAATTCCACTGGGAATCCATAAGTATCGTAAAGTTTAAAGATGTCTTTACCTTCAAGCGTATCTTTACCAGATTTCTTAAGGTTAGCAAGAAGCTCGTCAAGCATGCTTGAACCTGCATCGATGGTACGTGCAAAGGTTTCTTCTTCACGTTTAACGATTTTTTCGATAAAGTCTTTCTTCTCAAGAACTTCTGGGTAATAGCTTTCCATGATTTGACCAACAGTTGGAACAAGTTTGTACAAGAAAGCATCAGAAATGCCGAGACGACGGCCGTGCATTACGGCACGACGGAGAAGACGACGAAGGACATAACCACGACCTTCATTACCTGGAAGGGCACCATCACCAATGGCAAATGCCAATGAACGGATGTGGTCAGCGATGACCTTGAAGCTCATTGTGTCACCATCTGGATCATAAGTTTTACCAGACATTTTTTCGATTTCACGAATGATAGGCATGAAGAGGTCTGTTTCAAAGTTTGTTTTAGCCCCTTGCATCACGGCTACAAGACGTTCAAGACCTGCGCCCGTATCAATGTTTTTATTAGGAAGTTCCTTGTATTCTGAACGTGGAACAGCTGGATCTGCATTGAATTGTGACAAAACGATGTTCCAAATTTCAATGTAACGGTCGTTTTCAATATCTTCTTCAAGCAAACGGATACCAATATTGTCAGGGTCAAAGTCTTCGCCACGGTCAAAGAAGATTTCAGTATCTGGTCCTGAAGGTCCAGCACCGATTTCCCAGAAGTTATCTTCAATTGGAATCAAATGACTAGGTTCAACACCACAAGCAATCCAGCGGTTGTATGAATCTTTATCATCTGGATAGTAAGTCATGTAAAGTTTGTCTTTTGGAAAATCAAACCACTCTGGGCTTGTCAAAAGCTCATAACCCCATTCGATGGCTTCATCACGGAAGTAGTCACCAACTGAGAAGTTACCAAGCATTTCAAACATTGTGTGGTGACGAGCTGTCTTACCAACGTTTTCGATATCGTTGGTACGGATAGCCTTTTGTGAGTTGGTGATACGTGGATTTTCAGGAATCACAGAGCCATCAAAGTATTTCTTCAAAGTGGCAACCCCTGAGTTAATCCAAAGAAGGGTTGGATCGTTAACTGGAACCAAGTTAGCTGATGGTTCAACAGCGTGACCTTTTGATTTCCAGAAATCAAGCCACATTTGACGAATTTGTGCTGAAGTAAGTTGTTTCATTGTTTCTCCTTAATTAATTGTTTCTTATTTTGAGCTATTCTCGAGCATTTCCACATAGTCAATAGCAACACACAGGGAAATGGCCAAATCAGCGTAAGTATTTTCATAAACAGTAACAGTATAGGTCGATGTCAGATGGAAGAGCTCCTTTTGAATCCTAGCAACTACCTGATTTTGACTATTAAGTAGTTGAAAATCCAAGTCCCAAATATTACCCTCTATTCGCAAGCCAAGATTATCGACATCATACTTATCACGAAGAAGGGTTAATTTTTTTCGAATGTAAAAACTCGAACCATCCTGCAAGTCTACTGTAAACTTAGGCAAGAGACTAAGCGGCTCCTTGGTGATATGACTAATCTCACGACCATCCTCACCAAAAATTGTAAAGATCTTTGGAATCTTGAAAAAGGATCCTTCAACCTGATAGGCAACTCTACCTTGATCATCCTTGATATCAAAGCGTTCGCCACCCAATCGAAACTTCTGTTTGACAAAATAGGTTTTCATACGCTACCTCCAATATTGTCATACATTTCATTCAGAAAATACCCAAAGAATAAAAGACAAGACCACTAAACGAAGGGCGACGTGAACCGCGGTACCACCTTCATTCAATGAACTTGTCATTCTTATTTGTCTTTAATTGTGAACTTTGAGTAGCAAGTAACCAGATTCGTCCATGGCTCGCAGCGACCGCCATTTTTCTGTATCAGAAGCGATGATTACCAATCTCAAAGGGAAGGCTAAAAATGTCATGATATTAGAACCTTCAGCCACTCTCCATTTTAACGTGTTTTAGGCCTTAGGTCAAGCTGATAATAGCATTATCAACTCTATCTTGTGATTTATTTGCTAGAGCTTGATGATGAACTTGATGAAGCTCCAGAACCAGTCACATACTGGTCAAGAATTGCGCTAAAGGCCTTATCTACAACTTTAACATTATATTTCTTAAGGACCTTAGCAATCACTGAGTTAGTAAAGTTAGTATCAGATTTCTTACCATTGATGATGACCTTAGTCAAATCATCCTTATAGTTTTTCCAATCTGCATTTTTCTCAGATTTTGAAACAGTTTTGACGATGTAGTAAGTTGCAGCACCAGTTGAGCTGTTTGAAACAGTCACTACGTCAGAAACGGCATTAGCATCTTGTTTGAAAGCTGCTGTCAAAACATCTGCTGGGAAGTCTTGAGAAGCTGAGTTAACTGTCTTAGAAGTCACTTCCAAGCTGTTATCTTTAGCTACTTGTGAGAAATCTGCTCCTTCTGCCTTAGCTTCAGAGTCTACTTTATCTGCCACTGCTTTATCAGTAGTTGAAACCACTTGCACCTCTGTATTTGGTGTGTAGTTATCATAGGCAGCCTTGTAATTTGCTTCCGTCAAATCTTTTTGTGCGGCTTGATTAACAGCATACTCAACCAATTTTTGTGTACGGATTTGATTACGGTATGACTCTTCTGTTTGACCATAGGCTGCAAGTACTTGTGAGAATTGATCTCCGTATTGTTCTGAAGCTTGCTTATAAGCTTTGTCAACGTCTTCTTTGCTGACTTTGCTACCATATTCTTTTTCAAGAGCCTTTTGCAAAGTTGCACTCAAAACACTTTGTTGTGTTTGGCTGCTACCTTTAAGTGAATCAAAAACATCACCAACAGTAACAGTATCACCTTTCATAGATACCAAAGTTGTTTCTTCAGTTGTTTTGTTACCTAGAGAAACATACATAGCACCTGCACCAACGAGAGCTGAAACAGCTACAAGGGCAAGACCTCCAAGGAAGCGACCACCTGAGCTTGGTTTACCAGCATCACGTGTCTTTTTAGTTTTAGCACGTTTAGCTTTTTCTTTCGCTTTTTCACTGGCGAGGGCGATGCTTTCCTCTTCTTCTTTTTGGCGATCAAGATGCTCTTGTTCTGCGTCTTTGTCTGCTACAACCTCTTCAACAGTTTCTTCTGTTGACTCAAGGTTTTCATTTTCTTTAGCCATTCTATTTACTCCTTAAATTGTCAATATCTCTGCTATTATACCACACTTACTTAAATAATGCTTAATCTGGGAAGATAATATTTTCAGAATTTTTCCGAAGCATAAGAAGTCCGTCACTCATAGGAACCAAACTAGCAGTCAATCCAGGGTTATCTAAGGTCGCATCAAAAAGACGATGCAAGCCACGGTAAATCGTACGCTGACCACGACGAACCTCCATGATATCTTTGGCAATATCGCCCCCTTGGAAGATATCATCAAAGACGATGACACCACCTACCTTGAGACGTTTTAGGATTTCAGGCAGAAAGACGATATATTTAGACTTGGCTGAGTCCATAAAGACAAAATCATAATCAGTGTCCAAATCTTGCAAAACTTCTGCTGCATCTCCTTCGACCAAGGTAATTTGTTTGCGACTGTCATACTTGGCTAGATTTTCCTTGGCAAAGCCAATCATTTCTTCATTACGATCAACCGTTGTAATCTGAGCATCAGGTGCATACTCAGCCATAAGAAGGGCTGAAAAACCAATAGCTGTTCCTACCTCAAGGATTTTCTTAGGCTGCAAGGTCTGCAATAAAAATCGGAAATAAGCAACAACTTCGTGCTGGATAATTGGAATATTTTCCTTACGAGCAAAGGCCTCCAGTTCAGCCAAATGCCCTTTATTTTCCTGAAGATGCGTTCGCATGTAGTCCACAATATCCTTGTTGACTACAGGACGTCGCATGTTGTGATTTGCGTTTTTACTATATGATTTAACCATGTGTTTTATTATATAAAAAATCCCTAGCGAGTGCTAGAGATTTTTCTTATCTATAAATCAAATCGTCATCATTAGGCTACTTGACGTAACCCCCTCTTTTTCAAGAGGTAAGCAATGACCAAAGCCACCACGTAAAGAGCGATGAAAACAAGCAAGGTCATCTGGTATGATTTTGTCAATTCGTAGGTTACCGACAAGAGCATTGGCCCCACTAAGGCCGCCATCGCCCAGGCAGTCAAAATATAACCATGAAGGGTAGCCAACTCCTTTGCCCCAAAGATATCGCTAAGGTACGGAGGAATCAAGGAGAATCCTGCCCCGTAGCAAGTCATCAGAACAGCCATCGCAACCACAAAGACAAGTGGCACTTGTAGGACAATTAGGAGGACGGCCATAACAATATTAACCACAAAGAGGAGAATAAAGGTCTTCGGACGCCCAATATAATCCGACAAGCCTGCCCACAGAAGGCGACCAAAACCATTAAAGATTCCCATAACACCTACAACAACCGCCGCTGATTCCGCTGACATCCCAACCATATCTTGAGCCATTGGAGAAATAGCAGAGACAAGGGCTAAGCCACAAGAAATATTGATAAACAGAATAAGCCATAACCAGTAGAAAGTTGATGATTTCAGAGCCTCATTAGCCGTAACTCCCTTGCTCAAATCAGCAGCCTGACGGTTTGGACTCTTGTCAGCCAACAGTTGTGCTTCCTCTACACTTGGTCGTTTAATGAATTGTGAGACAAATAGCATAACAACAAAATAAACGACTCCCAAAATATAAAAGGTCTGCTCAACACCACGTGCCTGAATCAGATATTGAGCAATGGGACTGGTTAACAGCGAGGCAAAGCCAAAGCCCATAATGGCAAGGCCAGTCGCAAGTCCACGCTTATCAGGAAACCACTTAATAATAGTTGAAACAGGTGTAATATAACCCACACCCAGTCCTAGACCACCAAGAATACCATAACCAAGATAAAGCATCCACAGCTCTCCATGAGCAATGGCAACTCCTGTCAGAATATTTCCCCCAGCATAGAGAACAGCCGACATACTTCCAGTCACCCTAGGACCAAATTTTTCAACCAGACGCCCCATGAAAGCTGCAGAGAGTCCTAGACAAAAGATGGCCAACGAAAAGGCAAAAGAAACTGAAGATTGATCCCAGCCAGTCTGGGCCATAATAGGATTACGATAGATACTCCAAGCATAGGTAGACCCCAACATGAGATGGAGTAAGACACCACATGTTGCTACAAGATAACGATTGGTTGTTTTCACAAAAACCTACTTTCTATTTCTGAACATTGTTCACTTATCAACTATAAAACGTTAGGTTTTTAGTCTATCATGAATATAAACTAGGGGCTATAAATATGCTCATCCATATATTTCCATATCAATTAGAACTTATATTCTAGTAAATGTTCGTTTTTAAACATAAAAAGAATCATCCTGATTCAGAATGATTCTCTCTTATAGTGACTTCTTTTTAAGAAAGGTGAACACCTTTTTCAACCAAGTCTTCCAATTCAACGAGACGGTCTTCAAAAACTTTGAAGGCAGCATCCAAGTAGTCGGTATTGGTCATATCAACACCAGCTTTCTTGATGACTTCCAAAGGATAGTCTGAGCTTCCCGCCTTAAGGTAAGTAAGGTAAGCTTCCTTATCTTCTTCAGTACCATGAACAATTTTTTCAGCCAAGTAGCTTGCTGCCGCAAACCCTGTAGCATATTGGTAGACATAGTAATTCATGTAGAAATGCGGAATACGTTCCCACTCAAACTGAATTTCGTAGTTATCTTCAGCTTTGAGGTTATAGTATTTCTCATTGAGGTCTGCGTAAAGCTTATTCATGAAGTCCGCTGTCAAGATTTGACCAGATGCATCTGCCTCATGGATAGCATGTTCAAACTCGGCAAATTGTGTTTGACGGAAGACAGTTCCCTTGAAACCATCCAAATAGTGGTTAAGAATAGCAAAACGTGTCTTGTCATCTTTAACCTCTTTAAGCAGCGTTTCTGTCAAGATATTTTCATTGGTTGTAGACGCAATTTCTGCCAAGAAGATTGGGTAATCTCCGTAAACATATGGTTGAGTCTGACGTGTGAAAGTTGAATGCAAACTGTGGCCAGTCTCGTGAACCAAGGTAAAGAGATTATCCAAAGTGTCTTGCCAGTTCAAAAGCATGAAGGCATTGGTATCATAAGCCCCACCTGAATAGGCCCCTGAACGTTTGCCTTTGTTAGGGTGAACGTCAATCCAACGTTCCGTAAAGGCTGCATGAACCCCTTTACTATACTCTTCACCAAAGATTGCCAAGACTTCTTCTGCTTTCTTGAGGGATTCTTCATAAGTAAGAGCAGTTTCAGTCTCAGAAAGTGGTGTATAAACATCATACATCTTAAGCTCGTCAAGCCCCAAGACCTTCTTACGCAAATCAAGGTAACGGTGCAAAAGTGGCAAATGCTTGTTCACTGATTCCAAGAGTGAGTCATAAACACTCTCTGGAATAAAGTTAGCCGCAAGTGCTGCATGACGTGCTGAATTATAGTGACGAACTTTGGCTTGGTAATTGTGAACCTTGACAACGCCTTGGAGTGTTTGCGCATAAGTATGTTGGAACTGCTCGTAAGTCCCATACATCGCTTCATAAGCTCCCTTACGAATGTCACGGTCCTTAGATTCCATAAGAGTGATAAAGTTACCATGTGTCAACTCAACCACATCTCCTTGACCATCTGATACCCATGGAAAGAGGATATCAGCATTATCCAAGACATTGAAGGTATCCGTTGGACCGTTGAAAATATCACCAGCTGCTGCCAAGAGCTCTTCAGCTTCTTGGGAAAGAACGTGGTCCTTGTTTGCCAAAAGGCGTTCGAAATAGTGGTCATAAAGTCCAAGACCTGGCTCTTGCTCTTTAAATTCAGCTAATTTCTTATCATCCAAGGCCATAAATTCAGGCTCAAAGTAAGCAAAGGCTTCACTCAACTGTGAGTAAAGGTTTGAGGCCTTAGCTTGGTACTCTTGGTAAAGCCCTACTGTTGTGTCTTGGTCATTTTTCATTGACGCATAGACATAGATTTTCTCCAAGCGACGCATAAGACTCATATAAAGTTCTGTTGCCTCAAGCAAGTTCTTAGCAGAATCTAAGAGATGACCTGCATAAGCACTAGCCTTCTTCAAATCCTGAACAGTGCTTTCATATTCAGTCTCCCAATCTGCATCTGTCGCAAAAATGGTCGTCAAATCCCATGTGTATTTCTCTTCTAAATGAGCACGATTGTCTGACATAATATTCTCCTTAATTGTATCTATTCTTTACTATTTTAGCATAAAAGGTGGGAGGGTAGAGAGTTTGTCGATAAGAAAAACGCCTTTTTCGATAATATTGCTTAAAAAGCTTTTCAAAACCTTCAAGTGACTGTCTAATTTGTACAAAACCCTGCTTAGATTCTGGAAATCTCACTTGTGGAAAAAAATCCTGATCAGACAGGCATAACAAATTCATTCCCTTAAGATAGGCTTCTTCCTGCCTTCTCATCCACCTTGGATTTTTCCCCATTAATTCTCGTTGAATCACATGTGAGACCTTCTTTCGCTGAGTTACTTGATAAGTCTCAACCTGCTCTGCTTGATAAGGAAAACGTAAAACTGTCATGAGATTTTCGGTTAACGGCCAGGCCTTAGTTAAATAATAGACTTTCCCAAAAATATCCTCATAGATGAGATACTTAAGTCTAATTTCCTCACGCTTCCAATCAAGCTCCCATAGGTGAAATCCTATCTTAGCCGTAAAATAGAGAAAGTCCCGCTGTAAGTCTGTTAAACGTCCATTCAACCAGAGTTCCTCACCCAAAAGCCAACGCACTTCGTAACCTGCTTGGTGATAGGCACGTGTCCTCTCTCTCAAACGTTGCTGGGATAACCGAGAACACTGAACTTCTAGAGCCAGGGAGTCTCCAACAAATAAATCTGCAATTTGCCCCATCTCAGACAAAACCTTTTCAATACTTACTTTTTCACCATGATTAACCAAAGATTTATACAAAGCTGACTTAAGGGATAAATGTTGGGCCGATTCATTCTCAGAGAAGAACTGACAATTTTGCAAAGACTTATGAGCAAAATGTGGACACATTACCTGGCCATGCCTCAACAGGACAACTCCCTGGCAACCAGGACAGCTATAGGATTCCTTACGTTGCAAACTGGTTTCTAGAGCTGAAACGAGGTTTCCCTCCTGATTTCTTGCAATTAACATGACTCTCTCCTTCGTGCACTCTCTTACTTATTCGTAAAAGAATTCACAAAATAAAAAAACATCTAGATTACTCTAGATGCGTCCCCCATTCAAACTGAAACTTGCTCCCTGCTGTATGGAAACTTAGGTTTATAGGTGTATTGCTTACCTTGGGATACAAGTGCCGCTCAGTCCATTTGATCTCTTTTCAAAAATCTCAATTCTTCAAGGAAAATCCCCCAATTTTCCTTGGAATAAAGATTTTGAAAACAGTTTCTATCCCACATAACCATTAAAAATAGCTATTGTAGCATAGACAGATGCTCTCACAAACATCTGGTCAAATTCCGTCACTGAAGCATCATCCCAATATGCTTATCACCCTTTTGTTCCGCAATCCCACTAAAAACTTAATCCTTGAGTTGATAATGAGATAAAACAATTTTTAGACTTTTACAAGTTAAAGTCTTTATTTACTAACATTGAACCACCATTTCCCTAGGTGCAGTTCAATACCAACAAACGCAAAATCGTGTTGGTTCAAAATGGTTTCTAGTTAAGAGTATCTTGTGATTGATAGTCAGTCAATCTGAAGAACTTTCCCTCTAGCTTCTTTACGCAGCACGTCATACTGCTTACAAGATACTATTTCCTAGAAGAGTATTGGCTAAAAACGCCACTCTCAAAACATACCACCTATCAGTCATTAGGTTTAGTCCACCTTCTGATAGGTATATTAGCAGTTACTGCTTTATTTTCTTTTCCTCTTCGCTTTTGACGATTAGTCTCTACCGATTCTGCTGTTTTTGAATCTGTCGTTTGCTCTACACGGATTAAAAATACCGCTAGCTCCCGCTACGATGATGCTGATGTATTAAATCGATTAATCTAATTTTTTGCTGTTTAAATCTTCTCTTTTTTAAATCATCACAATGAAACATTGGAATTTGATAACTTAGAATTCCAGATTCTAAGCTAGTCCTTTTTGACTAGGGAGTCACCCTGCCAAAAAAACAAACTCTTCCTAACACAATCTATTATACTGTATTATAATTTTTTGTCAATTAATTTATTTCATATTTTTTGAAAATAATATTTACCCCCTTGTTTTACACATAGTTAACTATAAAGAAAAGCTTATAATATAGGCTTTTCTTGCGATTTTGAAAAAATTAGAAAATGTATATCTGTTTTTCTTTTTTCAGTCGAAATCAAGTAATTTCAGTAAATGTCAGAAAATTTCATCTTTATTATTTCTGGTTAACTTGATTTTTCCAAACTAAAAAAACTAGGAAATTTTCCTAGCTTTTTTATGTATTATCTTAGTGTTTACGTTTGTAAGTTGAAATACCGAACAAGGCTAAAGCTGATGTCACCATAGCTGCACCTGCTGCTGCAGAAGCTGCTGTTGATTTTTCACCAGTAGCTGGAAGAGCTGGAGCTTCTTCTTTTACAGGTACTGATGTTGGTGTTACAGGTTTACCTGGTGTAGGTTCTGTTGGAGTTGTTGGTACTTGAGGTTTTGGTTTCTCAGTTGTTTCTTCAACAGATACAAAGTTTTTGTGGTAAGTAACTTTTGCTGAAACAGTATTTGGAAGAACAGGTTTGTTTGGTTCTTCTGGCAATTCAGGAACAACTACTGTTGAGTTAGTTGCAAACCAGTAAGCAGTTGGAACGTTAAGGTTATTTCCACTTACGATGAAGTCCATTGGTTCACCCTTGAAGATTGTTGCAGCAGCACCATAGTAGGCATTCTTCGTACGAGGTGTTCCGTCTGGGTTAATAGCATCCCAACCTTCATCTGTAACTTCACCAGTTGTTGGATCAACTGTTGGGTCACTGTTAAAGCGTGAACCGTTAGCCACAAATTCGTTATCATTTGTTGCATAAGCATAACCATCTTCATGTAAAGTGATAGATGAACCAGGAATTTGAACGTATTCATTACCATTCAAACCAACTTTTTCAATGTGGTTTCCAAGCTCAGTGTTCCAGTGGTTAAGTGATGAGATACTCAAAACTGATCCGTTCTTAGACAAATCAAGTGGTGTCACTGATGACTCAGAATCAAAGAAGTTCAAGTTCATCTTAACGTGAAGTTTTTTGTTAGTGTCGTCAGTTTGTGAACCAATGAAAAGTGTCTTAGTTGGATCGTGATACAACTTAACAATGGCTGAACCATCTGTACTTGGTGTTTCTACCAAAGTGTAAGTTGCAACAATTTTCTTAACTGGAGTACCATTGAATGATGTTCCGTTTAGGTTGTTGTATGTTACAGTCAATGTTTGACCTGTAGCCATCTTCAACCATACATCTTCAGTGTATTCACCGTCAGCATTGATAGTGTACTGTGTACCGTTAGCTGCACTGAAGTCACTTGGAATGTAACGAGATGTGTTGAATTGTTCAAGGATTTCATCTACTGAGTGACCTGATTGGATTGTTTTATCCAAGTAGTCAACAGAACCTGCTGAATTTTCAACAGTCATAGTAGCATCAGATTCTGTTTTATAGATCAAGCCAGTAGCATTTTCAGCCAAGCCTTTTGTCAAAAGACGAGCTGTTGTTCCACCAGTGTACTCTTTGTATGATTTTTCCCAAGCAGCATAAGCAAGAACGTCTTGGTAGTATTTATCCAATTGTGTCTTGTAATCTGCAAGTTTTTGTTTATATTCTGAAACCGCAGTTGTCAAAGCTGTTGTTTGAACTTTGTTGTCATTGTTAGCAGCTTCGACGCTAGTGTGTTTAACACCTGCTTCTTCTGTAGCTGTGAATCCCCCTGTTGCAACAACATTTGCTTTTGCAGATGTAAGAGCTGCATCAGCTTCTTCACGAGTCAATTTATTTTCAGAAACAACTGTATTTGAAGCTTCTTGAGCATCTTTAGCTGCTTGATCTTGGACAGCTTTAACATCAGCAGAATCTTTTGATGCTGCTGCAGTCGTTGTTGCAGCTTCAACAGCGTTATCGAAGTCAGGATTTGAAACTTCAGCAATAGCTTTAGTTGTTGTTTTTACAGTAGTATCTGTTTCAGTAGTAGTTTTTTCTTCTGTTCCAGGTACTGTAGTAACAACTGCTGCATCACCTGTTGTTTTAACAAGGTTAGCACTTGATTCTGCAGCCGTATTTGATACGGTTGCATCAGTATCAGTAGTTGCTGTTACATCTTTAGCTTCATCCGCAGCTGCTACGCTTGTAGCCGCGAGTCCTGCAAGCAATACGCTTGAATACAATGTTGTTTTAAATGGATTGACTTTCATTTACACTTTCTCCTTCTTGGTTAACATTTTATTAACCTATTTTCTTCACCGTTTAATATACTACCGTGATTTTCAAAATTTGGCAATAGCTTTCTGAAAAAAATATTATATATTTGCTACATGTTTTTAAAATTTGACACACTTTTGTTATAATTTAATCATTTCTTTACAATTAATTATAATTCGTAAGGATTTTACAGAGTTTTCACTTATTACTTTCTTACAGCCGTTCATTTTTTTCTCATAATAAACTGTTTCAACGATAGAATAGGCTTTCTATTAGAAGTAAGTCATCAAGAACCGGCCTCTTCATAACTAAAAATACATAAAAAACACCTTCAAGTCCTTGACTTTAGTCGTTTTTCGTCGTATGCTTGAAAAAAATGTTAAGAAAGTTGGGGGACTTTTCAATGACAAAAAAAGAAACTAGGACACTGATCCTTTTTGGGGTTAGTATTATTTTTGTGAACCTTGTACTTCGTTTGCTTCTTAAGCCACTGCCAGAGGAGATAGCCTTTCTCATTAAGACACTAGGCCTAGGGTGTGGCTACTATTTCCTAGTCCATAAGCGACTAGGATTAAAAATAAAATCAACTAAAAAGATCAGTTGGTCTGAAACCTTAAGTGTATGTTGGTTGGTTCTTTTAGCAGATTTCTTCTATCTTTCTGCGGGTGCTTTTGGTATCATTAAGGCACCTCACATGATAGGAACTGCCTTGACTATTGCCTTAGGGGCTGGTTTTTTCGAGGAATATGTTTCTCGCGGACTCTTCCTTAAAATCGCCTTCCAAGATGGTGTTAAATCTTCAAAACAGGTTTTAGGTGTCGTTCTCCTATCTGCCTTATCCTTTGGGTTGGCTCATCTTGTAAATCTCACTCATCAACCCTTGAATGCTACTCTGTTTCAGGTTTATTATGCGACAGCTATAGGTATATTCTATGCGGCTATTTACTTACGTACTGGTAGCCTGTGGTGGACTATTGTCCTGCACTGTTTGATTGATTTTGCTAGTGTACTTCTCTCACAATCAACACAGGCTGCTCCAGCTACAAGTGTCTGGAATTTCATTGTTTGGTTACCACTGATTGCTATAGGGCTCTTCCTCATTCGTCCTAAAAAACTGAAAGCCATTAGATATCTTAATGACTAATATTTAAAACTGCATCCTACAATTTAGATTTTTAGTGTCTAGCCTGTGGATGCAGTTTTTCTTTTATCAGAACTATTTTCTTAGAGCTCAGCTCACTTTCCATTATTATTTCTAAAACGACTTAATCATAGAAATTTCATATCAGGTCTTCATCTATTCCTATCAGAATTTTGCTGATTTTAGACTTCTCATTTTGTTATAATATGACCTACAATCATATTTTTCAAAGGGGATGCTTATGAATTTTCAACAATGTCGCTATGTTCAGACTATCGCTGAAACAGGGTCTTTTAGTAAGGCTGCCAAAAAACTCTTTTTGACTCAGCCTAATCTCTCAGCATCCATCCGTGATTTAGAGGAAGAACTTGGAGTCCAACTCTTTGAGCGTTCCAATACAGGAGCCAAACTAACTGATGACGGTCATGATTTTCTCAAATACGCCAAACGTATTCTTGGAGAGTTAGATCTCCTAGAAGGACGTTACCGTAAATCATTCAAGAAATCATTCACTGTTGCCAGTCACCACTACGATTTCTTATCACTTCCAATGGCTCATATTGCCCAACGTTTTCGTAGTGATTATCAAGAATTTCAACTGATTGAAACAACGACTAGGAAGATTCTCAAAAGCGTTGAGAGCTTCGAAAGTGACCTGGGGATTATTTATCTAGATGAAGACAACGACCATATCCTTGAACGCAGTTTCCAACACATGGATCTGACTTTCACCCCACTTGGAGAGTTTGAAACTAAGATTTTCTTAGGTCGCCAACATCCCCTAGCTCACAAAAAATCCCTCAACCTCAAAGATTTAGAGGGATACCCACAGGTCCGCTTTCGTCAAGAAAGCTCTGGTATCCATTTTGACGAAGATCCTCTCGAGGTTCTGCCTGACCAACAAGTAATTTACAGTAATGACCGAGGCAGTGTTATGAATCTGCTCTGTGCCTCAGATAGTTACGCTTCTGGTCTCGGTATTGTTAATAGTTTCATTAAGGACCAAATTGTTTTACTTCCACTAAAGAACAGTCCAAAGCACACCTTGGGTTTTGTGACCAATAATAAACAGAAACAATCCGCAATTATTCAAGCATTTATCGAGGAAATTCAGGATAGCTTACTACCCCACCACTAAGGAGAAGAAAATGGAATTTCAAACACTTAATAATGGCATCAAAATACCCGTGCTTGGTTTTGGTGTCTGGCAAATTTTCGATCAAAAAGAATGTCAAAAAGCCGTTGAAGATGCTCTTTCTGTAGGTTATCGATTGATTGATACTGCTAGCCTTTATCGAAATGAAGAAGCCGTGGGACGTGCTATTAAGGCAACTGGTATCCCTCGCGAGGAGATTTTCCTGACTAGTAAGGCCTGGATTAGCCAGCTTGGCTACGAAGATACCAAATTAGCCCTAAAAGAAACACTTCGCAAACTAGATACTGACTATCTTGATTTATATTTGATTCATCAACCTTTTGGCGACTTACATGGTGCCTGGCGTGCTATGATTGAGCTTAAGCATGAAGAACTTATTAGAGCCATTGGTGTTTCTAACTTCTCAACAGGGCGTTTGGCGGATTTTGCCTTGCAGACACCTGTAATTCCAGCAGTCAATCAAATCGAGTTGCATCCCTATAAACAACACAAACTGATTCAGAAAGCTGATAAGGAATTTGGCACCCTAACGCAAGCCTGGGCTCCTTTTCATAGAGGAGAGGATGGTATTTTTGAGGACCCAACTCTAACTGCTATTGCTGAAAAACATGGCAAGACAGTTGCCCAGGTCATTCTCAGATGGCAAACACAACAAGGCATTCTGACCATTCCTAAGAGTACCCATATCGAACGGATGAAGGAAAACTTTAATAGCTTTAACTTCCACCTAGACCAAGCAGACCTTGACGCTATAGGTAAACTAGACCGATACCCAAATGCTTATGGTCCTGATGAAAGTGTAGAACGCATTAAGCATTTATTGAAATATAGTGTATAAAAAAAACGAGTTCGACTGAACTCGTTTTCTTATACATCAGGTCCTCTTAAGACTTTCCTTAAGAGTAGATGATTTCCGGTTTTAAGGAAGCAAAACTGCCGAGCACTTAACAAAGATGTGTTTCAAGCACTTTAGTCACAACTGAAGATTAGTAAAAAACAGTTTCCCAATTCAAAAAATTGAAAAACTATTTTTCATGATATTTTACCCAATCACGCTTCCGTTTGGAACAGATGGATCTACTGTCAAGACAGTGAGTTTGCCGTCATGTTCTGCGGAAAGAATCATACCTTGGCTGACATATTTCTTCATCATCTTACGTGGTTTGAGATTAGCCACAACTTGAAGTTTCTTGCCGACCAATTCTTGTTCGTTTGGATAGAATTTAGCGATACCTGAGAGGATTTGACGATCTTCACCGTCACCAGCGTCAAGTCGGAAGCGGAGCAATTTGTCTGAACCTTCGACCTTTTCTACTTCTTTAACTTCAGCAACACGGATTTCAACCTTGTCAAAGTCGTCAAATTTGATTTGGTCTTTTTCAGACTTAAGTTCGACCTCTTCTGGGTTCCATTCCTTCTCTTGAGGTTTGCCTGCGTTCATTTGAGATTGGATGTAGGCAATTTCTTCGTCCATGTCCAGACGTGGGAAGATTGGAGTTCCTTTTGAAACGACTGTCACATTCTCTGGAAATGCTGAAAGTTCAAGATTTTCAAGGTCAAATGTTACTGGCAAGCCAAGTTGTTCCATGATGGCATTTGAAGTTGTCATCATGAATGGTTGGATGAGGTGGGCTACCACACGAAGACTAGCTGCCAAGTGAGCCATAACAGCTGCCAATTGTTCCTTGTCACCATCTTCTTTGGCGAGAACCCATGGAGCTGTTTCATCAATATACTTATTGGTACGTGAAATGATGTTCCAAACGGCGTCCAAGGCACGTGGGAAATCTACAGCGTTCATTTGTTTGTGGAACTCTTCGATATTTTCAGCCACAACCTTAGCCAAATCAGCATCAAAGTCTGTAACGTCCTCAACATAGGCAGGCACTTGACCACCGAAATACTTGTTAATCATGGCAACTGTACGGTTGAGGAGGTTTCCAAGGTCGTTAGCCAATTCGTAGTTAATACGAGCCACGTAGTCTTCTGGTGTGAAGGTGCCATCTGAACCGACTGGAAGACTACGCATGAGGTAGTAACGGAGTGGATCAAGACCAAAACGCTCTACCAACATTTCTGGATAAATCACGTTTCCTTTAGACTTAGACATCTTACCATCTTTCATGACGAACCAACCGTGGGCAACAAGACGTGTAGGCAATGGCAAATCAAGAGCCATAAGGATGATTGGCCAGTAGATTGAGTGGAAACGAAGGATATCCTTACCAATCATGTGGATGATTTCGTGGTTTTCATCATTTTGCCAGAATAAATCAAAGTTAGCATGCTCATCCTGACCATAACCAAGGGCAGTGATATAGTTGATAAGAGCATCAATCCACACATAAACCACGTGTTTTGGATCTGATGGTACTTTTACTCCCCAGGTAAAGGTTGTACGTGACACAGCCAAGTCTTCCAAGCCTGGCTCGATGAAGTTTTTAAGCATTTCATTCATACGACCATCAGGTTGGATAAATTCTGGATGTTCTTTAAAGAAGGCAGTCAAACGGTCTGCGTAGTTACTAAGTTTAAAGAAATATGATTCTTCAGAAACAAGCTCTACTTCATGTCCTGATGGAGCTACCCCGCCAATGACATTACCTTCTTCATCACGGTAAACTTCTGCCAACTGACTTTCAGTGAAAAATTCTTCATCTGAAACTGAATACCATCCTGAGTATTCACCAAGGTAGATATCTCCTTGTTCCAAGAGACGCTCGAAAACTTGAGCAACAACTTTTTCATGGTAATCATCAGTCGTACGGATGAATTTATCGTATGAGATATCCAAAAGTTGCCAGAGGTCCTTAACACCAACAGCCATACCATCCACATACTCTTGTGGTGTGATTCCTGCTTCTTCAGCCTTTTGTTGAATCTTTTGGCCGTGTTCATCAAGCCCAGTAAGGTAGAAGACATCATAGTTCATCATACGTTTGTAACGTGCCAAGACGTCACAAGCAATAGTTGTATAAGCAGAACCAATATGCAATTTACCAGATGGGTAGTAGATAGGTGTTGTGATGTAGAATGTTTTTGTCATTTTAATTTCCTTTCATATGTTAACAAATGGGCTAACACTGATGATATAACATCTTATTATAGCACGTTTTGGACACTAAAAAAACCAGCTAAGCTGGTTTTAAACATTACTAGTTTTGGAAGCGCTTTTTATCAACTCTAACATCACGTTCATAGTCATAATCTAATTTCTTCACGTCATCCCCTGATAGGCGTTTGAAACTTCTTTCTTCAATAAGTTTGCCTTTCTTATTATAAGTTGTAACGATCAATCTATCACCCTTAACCTTGTATCGAACGGTTTCTTCAAGAGATTCTTTGTAGGATTTAACGTAAATCTTTTTACTTTCATCGTTATCAGCCTGAGTTCGATATTCACTTATTTTGTATTGATTATCTACCGCTTGGTCAATGACTTTGGTATATTCAGATAGTGACATGGTTGGTTTAAGCGTTCCTGACCAAGCATCTGGATGGTATGCTTCGTCAGTATCATAGTCTGTAAAGTCAACCAGATTGTTCCCGCCAGCTAAGGTATAAAAATAAAATTTAACATTATTACCTTTGACTTTAACAAAATCATGAGCCTCTAGACCACTTTTCTTGAAAGATTCCATACCATCAACCATTTTCTTCTTATCTTTATGGTAAAAGCGATAAGTTTCAAGCAGATAGGTTCCTTCAGGTATTTTACCGCCTTGCAAGTGCATAAACGCATAGCCACCAAATGAAAGTGCCACTAGGACAATCGCCCCCACTACAGAAGCAATAATAATTTTAGCTTTCTTAGACAAGCCTGTCTTAGCAGGAGCAACTTGTGAAACGGCTTGTGTCACTTGGTCACTCAACTGAGCTTGCTGTGGATTAATACCCTCGTCCTTAGCCTCTTGAGAAATAAATTCCCCATTAGCTTTTGCTTGTTGGATTTCTTCCTCTGTCGGCTTACGATTATTGATTGTTTCGAAATAATCTAACCACTCTTTTTCGTTCATAAAAGTCCCCTTTTTCATTGATACTTCCATTCTAACAGAAAAAAGACTCCAAGGCTATTTGATTATTTCCATATAAAGAAAAGCGATACCAGAATGGAGTTTTGGCTCTCCTTCTCGTACCACTTTACTCATTTACATCATTGGGTGATTAGATTTTATCACTAGATTTTTTACTACTTTTACTATCGTCAGAGCCTGATTTAGAACCACTACCATAGTCATCGCTATTACCATAGCCATAGTCATTACCATAACCATAGCCGTAATTGTAGCCATAACCATAATCATAGTAATCCTTGAAGTCATCATATTGATCACTATAAGTCTTCAAATCTTTCTTATAATCTTTGATGGCATCCTTATAGTCATCCCAGCGCTCCTCAGCGTCTCCCTTACTCATACGTTTATAAGTAATACGTGACTGAAGCTTCCCTTTTTTATCATAAGTAGTCAGAGTGTATTCATCGCCATGCTTGACATAGGTACGTTTTTCCTTCAAGGTATCTTTATATTCTCTTGTTGTTTTTTTAACGACTTTGTCAGCTTCCTCTTTGGTATAAAACGAATAGTCTTTTCTCATCTTTTTCATGAAGTCTTTTGTGACATCTTCGACTTGATCCGCATCTAAAACTTGACTCTCTGTTCTATTCCACGGATCAAATACCTGAGGAACATCTATCTCATAGTCCATCAAACTAACATATGATTTATTGTCACTCTCTACTAAATTGTAGGTTCTAGATTGATTATTCTTTACAACTACAAAAGACTGCAAGTCCAAACCTTCGTCCTTGTATTCATCTATGCCATCAACCATTTTATCTTTGTCTTCATCATAACGAGAGAAAGAAACTACTTCATAGGTTCCATCTACAATTTTTCCTGACTGATAACGCCATAATGAATAGCCACCAACAGAAAGTAAAATCACTGCCACAGCACCCAAGACTGATGCCAAAATAATCTTAGTTTTCTTAGACATACCTTTTTTAGCAGGTACGACTTGTTGGAAGGTTGCTGTTGTTTGGGCAAACTGAGGCTGCTGTGTCATCGTTATCACAGGTTCAGCTGGCTTAATCGGTCTTTGCTCCGTCGCCTGTCCATTTGAGCCAAAGACGTTAGGGTTAGGTCGTTCAAGGATAAACTCGCCTGCTGCTTGAGCTTGAGCTAACTCTGCGGGAGTTGCTTTGCGACCGTTGACTAATTCAAAGTACTCAATCCACTCTTGCTGGTTCATAATAATCTCCTTTTTTATTGGTCTACCGTTCTATTGTACCAAAATAAATGGTGAAATAGTATTTGACAATTATCATAAAGACTGTAAGGTTTTTTAATAAATCATTAGGCTATGATTCTCGATAGTAAAGAGGTGCTTGATTGGTAAGTGAATCAGCGCCAGATGAGATAATCCCCATCATGCCTTGAATAATTATAATACTTCAAGGCATACTCATAATCCCTATCATAACCACTTTTGACCCCTTTGGCTTCCTCTGAGCTCAATCGTTTAAAAGTTCTACGCGACTCAATATGTCCATCATTAGCATAAACAGTCAGAACGAGACCATTAGGGCGCTTTTCATAAGTTCTTTTTTGCTTCAACATTTTTTTATAATCGTCTACACACCTTTGGACAGATACTTCTTTTACTCTTGAATACTCCTCTCCCTTTTTAGAAATCTTATCTATATGAGAAATCACTAGAGCTTCATATTCAGAGACTGTTAGATCCTGTTTCAAAGTCCCTGTACGTGGGTCAAAAGTCTGTGGGAGCTTTTCATCATGCTCAAATGGTGAGACAAAAGGTTCCCCATCCCCCACAAAAACATAATAAAATTGAGATTTCATATTCTCAACAACTATAAAATCCTCATATAAGCTATCATTATTCTCTCCTCGCTCAGTCCAATTTATCAATTCATTGGAATATGCCGATTTAGCCTCGTATTTTAGCATCTGATAAGTGCCGTCTGGAATATAGTTCTGTTGATACTTCCAAAATCTTCCCTCTCCTATGGCTATCAAGACTGTCGCAACAAGTCCAAGCAATACAATGATAGCAATCTTCCATTTTTTTGCTTTAGTCATGGCTCTCCCCTCCATATCAGCCTATTATTCAATACTATTTTACCAGAAATAGGGGAAAAGCTAATGACATGACTGTAAAGGAAAAAGAGGTTGAGAACACATACTCTCAAACCTCTTTTCATCAATTTACTTTTTTACATCCTCAGCACCAATTACTGGGTATTCAGTCAATCCTGATGCTGTTTCTTCTTCAAGCTTGTTTGTTTCCTCTGATTTTTCCTCAAAGTCAACCTTAGGTGCATCTTTTTCATAAGCATTAATGATATCAGCTACAACTGGGTGACGTACGACATCGCTAGCAGAGAAGTGAACAAAATCAATAGCCTTAATTCCCTTCAATTTCTCCATAGCATCGACAAGGCCTGATTTAACACGACGTGGCAAGTCAATCTGACTCATGTCCCCATTGACAATCATCTTAGAATTAAAACCAAGACGGGTCAAGAACATCTTCATTTGCATGATGGTTGTATTTTGTGCCTCATCAAGGATAACAAAGGCATCCTCTAGGGTACGACCACGCATATAAGCGAGGGGTGCAATCTCAATAATTTCACGTTCCATGAGGCGGGTCGTTTGCTCCTTACCAAGAATTTGATAAAGGGCATCATAGACAGGGCGAAGGTAAGGATCCACCTTTTCCTTGAGATCACCAGGCAAGAAACCGAGGCTCTCACCCGCCTCAACCGCCGGACGTGTTAGAACAATACGTTTAACTTGACCACGTTTAAGGGCTGTAACTGCAAGGGTAACCGCTAAAAAGGTCTTCCCTGTACCAGCTGGACCAATCCCAAAGACCACATCATGACTTTTGATGCTATCAACATAAACCTTTTGCCCCAAGGTCTTCACTCGAATAGGCTTACCACTGTTGTCCTTGATAATCTCTTCTTCATATAAAGCAACAAACTTGTCAATCGAACCATCTTGAGCCATGGTTAAGGCTGCGACAACATCTGAAGTGTTGACTAGCATTCCACGCTCCACTAAAACAAGGAGGGCTTGAATGGTCAAACGGGCCAATTCAACACTTTCCTCGTCATCTCCAAGTATCTGCACACGCTCTGTTCGAGCATGAATAATAACATTGAGGTTTTCCTCGATAAGTTTTAGATGGCGCTCATTGGTCCCAAAAAGTGACAAGACATCATCTGGGTGATTTAGGGTAATTTCAACAGAATACTCTTGCAAATAGAGTTCCTCTTTCTTTCGTCTTTTTCTCCATTATATCAAAAAAATCACGCCAGGCGTGACTTTTTATTATTCTGACTTATTCATTAAATGACACGTGAACGTGGTCATAGTGGTTTTCAGTAACGCTACCACGGTCTGGCATTTGGTTCCATGTGTTAGCTGGTCCGTAGATGTTGTTTACTGGTGCGTAGAATTGTTGTTTGTAGATGATGTATGAAATACCTGCATTTGAGATATTGTCTACTGCATATTGGGCAACTTGATCACCAACTGCTGAACCAACTGGTACCATAACGTCAACAGCAAGTCCTTTACCATGGTCTTGTGGATCACCTTCACGGTAACCACCGATATCAGTAAGACCAAATTGTGCCGCTACATCTTGACGGAAAGCTTCAGCTTGTGGTTGAAGGTGTGGATCCGTTGGAAGTGTATTTGTTGATGCAGGTTGTGCTGCTGGTGCCTCTGAAGCTACTGGTGCTTCTGATGCCACTTCTGATGTTGCTGCTGGTTCTACCGCTGGAGCTTCTGCTGGCGCTTCTGAAGCAGCTGGTGCCTCTGAAGACGCTTCTGATGTTGCTGCTGGTTCTGCCGCTGGAGCTTCTGAAGTCGCTGGTGCTTCTGAAGTCGCTTCTGATGTTGCTGTTGGTTCTGCCGCTGGAGCTTCTTCTTTTACTTCAGGTTGTGCTGGTGTTTCAGCAGCTGGAGTAGTTTCTGCTTCAGGTGTAGCCTCTGCTGACGCAGTGACATGATCAATAGCATCAGCAACTGGTTGTTCAGTTTCTGCGTATGCTGGTGCTTCTGATGCTGATGCGATAGCTTCTGTTACTTCTGAAACAGCTTGAGTTGACTCTTCTGTAACAGGTGCTTGAGTAGCTGTTGTGCTTACTGTTTCAACTGGAGCTGTCAAGTCCGCTGCAACTACAGATTGACCATTTACAGTCACTTCGTTAGTTGTCAAATTAGCTTCTGCAACTACAGGTGTAGTTGATGTTTCTGAAGCTGGAGTTTCAACTTTAACAGAGACAGCTTGATTATCAGCATTGTAAGTTGCTGTCAAGACTGTTCCAGGGTAAATCAAATCAATGTTTGTGATTTGATTGATGTTAGCCAAAACGTTCACATCAATACCCATTGCTTCAGCGATACTCCCCAAAGTATCACCGTATTGAACTGTATAAGTTTGTTGGTTATCACTTACAGCGATATCTGCTTTGATTTGATCTACTGAACGTGCTGCCCAGTTTGAAGTTTCATCGGCATGTACGTGACTTGCAGCAAAAAGTGAAAGTGCTGCGGTCGAGTAAAGAAGTGCCTTTGTTGTTTTAGATTTTGATAACATGTATAATTCATTCCTTTTTTAACAATTTTAACATCTACAATAATACCACACTTTTTGTCAAAAAAGGGGTGATTTACTGCACTTTAAAGCAATTACTAACTAGTTGTAACAAGCCTAATTTATTGAAAAACAGCTGAGATATTTGTAAAAAATTGTAACAATTCATACCAATTCAAATGGTAATTACTTTTTAAAGAAAATGCTAAAAGTCATTATGCTTATCGTAGACTTAGTCGCTATTAATGAGCCAGATAATCTTCCCAAATCTGGTCAAACTGCCCCAGATTAAAGGAAAAGCTAGCTTGATCTTCCAAGTAACGACTAACTTCTTCGAAGTCATCAGTATGCTTCGGGAAGGTTGAATCTTCAAAAGCCAAGTCAGCCAAGATTGCTACTGGTTCATTGGACTTTGGATTACGCTGGGCCATCAGCCAAGTATAAAAGGATTTTCTCATGCCTTCTCCTAACCGATTAATTCTGTTCCAAACTGATCTTGTTTGATTTTTTTTGCCTTCATCAGACCACCCAGGGCTTTCTTGAATTGTCCCTTAGAAATACCAAAAGTCGCCTTGATGTCCGCTGGTGATGACTTGTCATTAAGCGTCATAAAGCCACCATTGCTCTCTAAATAGGTCAAAATCATCTGTGAATCATTTTCGAGCATTTCAAAAGAACGTGGTTTAAGAGAAAGATTGAGGGTACGATCAACTTCTCTGAACCCAATCACACGCGCTTCAAGGACCTGACCTAAGCGTGGCTCCGCATAGCGTTCTGATGGATGGATGAAACCAAGCATGTTATTTTCTGGCAGATAAACAAAGGTTCCTGACAATTTTAGACGGTAGGCAATGGCTGGCCATTTTTGGTTTTGCATATTATCGTAAGCAGGTCCAGCCATACGTTGAAAGACCTCAGGTTCGGCAGGAAGTCCCCAAATACGATCCTTTTTATCAACATCGAGTTTGATATAGAGTTTGTCACCTTTCTTAGGCCAAAGCTCTTTGAGTTCAGGTAAAACATCTAAAGAGACTACGATTTCCTTATCTGGAATTCCTACGTCTACAAAAACACCCAAATCCTTACGAACTTCAGTAACTTCTCCCCAATCATAGGAATCACGAGTGGCTTTGATTTCTTTTTGCGTTAGACGTGATTTTTGCTTGCTGTCTGTATAGGCGAAACCTGTCACCATGTCACCAATGGCATGTTCTCCTTCTTCTTTAGACAAGGCAAAAGTCACACCGTCCTTTTGAACAAAATAAAATTTGTCATTTTCATCAGTTACTAGGGCAGTAATAATTGTTCCAAGTAATGTATTCATCTTTTTTCCTCTAAAAAGAGAGTCGGACAAGGAAGCTAACATAGTCCATGCTCTTTTGCTTCTGTCCCACTCTCCTTATTTTTCTATTGATTAAACAGTAAGGAGTTCTTTTTCCTTTTCTGCTGTCATGCTGTCAATCTTCTTAACAGCGTCATCAGTTGCTTTTTGGATATCTTTTTCCAAAGATTTCAATTGATCTTCTGTGATTTCTTTGTCTTTTTCTTGCTTCTTAGCTTCATCCATAGCATCACGGCGGATGTTACGGATAGCGATTTTAGCATTTTCACCGACTTTTTTCACTTCTTTAGCCAACTCTTTACGTGTTTCTTCTGTAAGTGCTGGGATAACCAAGCGTACTACAGAACCATCGTTAGCTGGGTTGATTCCAAGGTCAGATTCGTTGATTGCACGTTCGATATCAGCAATTGAACCTTTATCAAATGGTGAAATCAAAAGGACACGTGCTTCAGGAACAGTGATTGAAGCTAATTGGTTAAGTGGTGTTGGGGCACCATAGTATTCTACAGTGATGCGGTCAAGAAGTGATGCATTGGCACGACCTGCACGGATAGAGCCAAATTCACGGGCCAATGACTCATGTGAGTGGGCGAAACGTTCTTTTGCTTTTTCAATAATTGCGTTTGTCATAAATTCTCTCTTTCTTACTTGTGTGATTCTGCTTTGTTAGATACAGTTGTTCCAATTTGTTCACCAAAGATAACACGTTTGATGTTTCCTGGTTCGTTCATGTTGAAGACAACAAGGTCAATGTCATTATCCATTGAGAGGGTAGAAGCTGTGGCATCCATGATTTTCAAACCACGTTTAATAACTTCCACGTGTGTCAACTCGTCAAACTTAACGGCATCGGCGTTTTTACGAGGGTCGTCATTGTAGACACCATCAACACCGTTTTTAGCCATAAGAATAGCATCAGCTTCGATTTCAGCTGCACGAAGAGCCGCTGTTGTATCTGTTGAGAAGTATGGTGAACCAATACCTGCTGCAAAGATAACGATACGGCCTTTTTCAAGGTGACGAAGGGCACGACCACGGATATAAGGCTCCGCTACAGACTTCATATCAATCGCTGTTTGAACACGTGTATCAACACCGAGTTGTTTCAGACTATCAGCCATAACAAGGGCGTTCATCGTTGTTCCAAGCATTCCAGTATAGTCTGCTTGAACACGATCCATTCCTGCTTCAGCAGCAGGTTCGCCACGCCAGAGGTTACCACCACCAATAACTAAAGCAATTTGAATACCTGAATCCGCTACTTCAGCAATTTCCTTAGCCATAGCTTGGACAGTTGGAAGATCAATCCCAACACCTCGTTCACCAGCCAAAGCTTCACCTGAAAGTTTAATGAGGACACGTTTGTATTTTGGTTCTGCCATGATTTCTCCCTATTAACTATTTTGTTTTATGATTTGATTCTTAGCTGAGATTTATCTTTCCTAAGTCATCCATTACCAGCCTTTTAAGGTGGTTAAGGGGTCTCATTCGAGCATCTCCTTTTTATGATTAGGATAGGAAAATGGTTTCTTTTTTGCAAAGAAAATACTAAATCTTCATCCTTAATATTTTATCATAAATTAGGGTTTTCACCTAGTCAAATATTTAAAAAATATCTTTACAAGATGACTGTAAAAGTAATGGTATCATTTTTGTAGGAAGCAAAGAGACGTCCCTTAAATAATTTGACCATACTTTGTGCCATAGAGAGGCCAATACCAAAACCCTTGTGTTCTCTGTTATTATGGGATTCTTCAATACGATAAAAACGTTCAAAAAATTTACTATAGTCAACATCCTTACCATCTTTATAGGTGTTCGATACTTCTAGACGAGCCCGTTTTCGTGTCCTTCCAATCTGACGGAGCCTTACGGTTACTGTCCCTTCTGGATCACAATACTTGTTAGCATTATCCACAAGGAGGGTTACAAGTTCAAAGAGAGACTTCTCCTCTGCTTTCACATGAATATCCGGTGTGATGTCCATAACGAAAGATTTACCATCTCGGACAACAGGCCCCTTAAAGTCCTCTGCTGCATCCTCAGTAATATAGGAAAAATCTACATCTTGAAGAACAATATCCGGCTGCTCCTCCAGACGAGATAGGGCTACAAGAGAATTGATTAGAGTGGTCAAACGTGCCACCTGGTCGTTCGTCGACTTGGTCCATTCGTTCTCTCCAGTCATGAGTTCTTGTAGCTCCGTATTGGCAGAAATAATAGCCAATGGTGTCTTTAATTCATGACCTGCATTGGTAATAAAACGTCGCTGCTTTTCGTAGTTTCGAATGAAGGGACGAATGACAATTCCTGATAAGGCACTAACAATGACAACAAAAAAGATAAAGCCAAACATTGATAAAAGGATAGAAAGATTTAACAAGGCTTGGGAAGAATTATAATAAGAGGTCGTGTCCAGAAAGACCACAAGGATCTTATTTTTGCTAACTTTACTAACCTGATAACTGAGATTAATATTTTTTTCTCTAATGGTTCCAAGAGTACTCGTCATTCGGCTAGCTGCTCGGGCATAAGTAGCGGCCTCTTCATCATTTATCAAGGAAGTATGACTGGTGTCCTGACTGACCACTTCATCACCAGACAAGGTCACGCTGAAAAAACGAAAACTATCTGATGGAATTTCACGCCCTTGATTGGTCTCAATTTTTTTCGTTTTTCCGAAACTACCATTATTTTCTGTAAGTGTGTTGAGAACCTTACTAATTTCCTGCTCCGTCTGAAAGGACCTCACAGTATTGATGATTCCCACAGTAGAGACCAAGATAAAGAGGATAGCCAAGGAAGCAATCGTAATAAATTGAAGTCGTAAACGTCTAAACATGAGCTACTCCTCTCTAATTGGCGAGAAGGCAAAAGTCGCCTCCTTTTTCACCAAGAATGCTGATGTCAGCCTGGATGGCTTGCAATTTCTGACGCAGATAGGAAATATAGACCCAGACAATAGACTCGTCCACATCTTCCTCATCCTCCCAGATAGTCTTGAAAAGGTGCTCAGTCGTTAATTTCTTGGCAGGATTGAGCATGAAGTGGGCCAGTAACTTGGTCTCTCTGCTTGAAAGTCGAATGGCGTTCCCAGCTACCAACTCCTGCTCTTCTTGGTCCAAACGAACAGAACCAAGAGTCAAAATTTTGGCAGTGAAGCTCTCACTCACACGACGTTCTAATGAACGCAGACGAGCCAAAAGTTCTTTAAGGGAGATTGGCTTGGTCAAGTAATCGTCTGCCCCAGCATCAAGCCCGGTCACGCGATCATCAATTTCAGCCATAGCTGTCAACATAATGACATGCGTCCTGTCCCCAGAGGAGCGAATCTCTTTTAGGGCCTCAATACCTGTTTTAATGGGCATCATAATATCCATAATCATCACTTGATAGGCATTCTGTGCAGCTAGGTCTACTGCCTCTTGCCCATTGAATGCTTGATCCACCTCATAACCCTGATGCTCTAGGGCTGCCTTGTAAACTCGAGAAAGAGCCTCTTCATCCTCAGCTAGTAGAATCTTCAAAGCCATTCTAGTCCCCTCCTTCTTGAATTAAGTTACGGATGGTCTGCATGGTCAAATCGCATGAAGCTAATTCATCCGCACAGCGCTTAAGCTCACGGGTAATCATTTCTGGATTCTTGATGTCGTGCTTGTACTTCATTTGATGCTCCAAACTGGCCCAGGAATCCTGAGCAATGGTCCGAAGCTGAACCTCAACAAAATAGGTTCCTCTCTCATTTCCTAGCACATCTGGAAACTCGGTTTCTACTTCTAAAATGAGATGGTAAGAACGATAGCCATTGGGCTTAGCATTTAAAATGTAATCTTTCTCGTTATAGATAGAAACGCCAGGGATAGCCTTGATGACATCGATAGTTTTGTAAATATCATCGACAAAGCCACAAACAATTCGAATCCCAATACTGTCACGAATTTCCTTGAGAGCAGATTGGTTGGTTTCAGGTAAATTTTTCCTACGACACTTTTCACGCATAGAATCGCTTTCTTTGATTCGTGAAATAAAATGTTCATAGAGTTTAAAGCCTGTTTCCTTTTTGCTAGTAATATTAGCCGCAATAATCGGGTCTGTTATTTCTTGTAAAATCTTGGGGAGATACTGAGCATATTCCCCATAAATACTTGGAGTTGACATATAAACCTCCTCTAATAGCGTTTCCTAATTATAGCATAGTTAGGCTTAAAAATAAGGAATGAGCCAGACAAGAAGGACTCTAAGGCTAAGAAAAAAATCCAGCCGAAGCCAGATTCATTTTGCTTATCTTAATTAAATAGCACAAGGCTATTCATCAAGCGATTTGACAAAAGGCCAGTTACCTAGTTTGTGTGTTTCATAAGTCAAAGCTTTATAACCACATTGCTTGTAGCCATTTTTCTCATAGAAAGGTACATTGTAATCGCGATTGGTAATCAAACCAAGACTGTGACCTCCTGTACTACGCACAAAAGGTTCAACCCCTTCAAGCAAGAAACGACTCCCTATCCCTTTTCTTTGATAATCTGGAGTCACCGCCAACATCATCAAGTACCAGTCGTATTCTGCAGAATCTTCCAGATGTCTTTCGGACTCTTCAACAAAGTTAAAATACTTGAACAACTTGGTGATACTTATAAAACGGAAAAGCTTGGTCGCTCCGTTCTGAAGATAGTTAAGCATAGAAATCGTCTGATGCTGTAAAATGGCCGCCGCAACAATGCGACCGTCCTTTTCAGCCACCAAACATGAGTCCTGTTTAATCGCCAAACGCACCAATATTTCCTGCAAGGCTAAGACAAATTCCTTATACTGTTCAGGCTTCTTTAAATTACTGGCAATCATTGAAAGATAGGGGTAATCTTCAAAGGCATCTGCACATACTTGTGCAACTTCCTGAACTTCGTCTAGTCTTGCTTTGCGATATTGCATCATAATCTCCTAATCTGTCTGTTTTTTTGTAAAATCTTATAATTTTATAAGAAAAGTTTAGGCAACTTCTTCTGTAAATTGACTATTATAAAGATCAGCATAGAAACCATCTGCTGCCATGAGCTCATCATGATTGCCCTGTTCAATAATGTTACCATCTTTCATCACAAGGATAAGGTCAGCATTTCGAATGGTTGATAAGCGGTGGGCAATAACAAAGCAAGTACGACCTTCCATAAGCTTGTCCATGGCTTTTTGAATCAATTCTTCTGTTCGAGTGTCGACAGATGATGTCGCCTCATCCAAGATAAGGAGAGGGGCATCCTTAAGAAGCGCACGTGCAATGGTCAAGAGCTGCTTCTGTCCAACTGATAAGGTCACAGAATCATCCAAATAAGTATCATAACCCTTTGGAAGTGTGGTAATGAAGTGGTGAATACCGACGGCCTTGGCTGCAGCAATAACTTGCTCATCAGAAATATTCTCTTGGTTGTAAATCAAATTATCACGAATAGTACCTTCAAAGAGCCAAGTGTCTTGAAGCACCATTGAGAATTGGTCATGAACAGTTTCACGCTTCATGTCATTCGTATCCACACCGTCAATGGTAATACGACCTTGGTCGATGTTATAGAACTTCATAAGCAGGTTAACAATAGTCGTCTTACCAGCACCCGTCGGACCAACGATCGCAATCTTTTGACCTGGCTTAGCAAGAGCCGAAAAGTCATGAATAATAGTCTTTTCAGGAGTATAACCAAAGGAAACATGATCAAAGACAACTTGACCTTTAGTATCTGTCAATTCAGCTGTCTTAGCTGACTCGTCGTCCATATCTTTTTCTTCCAAAAATTCAAAGATACGACCAATGGCTGCAGTGGCTGATTGGAGTTGTGTAATCCCTTGTGCAATTTGAGAAAGAGGTTGTGAGAAGATGCGAACATAGGTCATGAAGGCTACCACATCACCAATAGTCAAGCTACCATCAATAACTTTGATGGCACCCACAAGACAGACCATGACATAACCAAAGTTCCCAATGAAAATCATAAGTGGCATCATAATACCTGAGATAAACTGTGATTGCCACATTGATTTATAGAGTTTATCATTAAGTCCCTTGAAAGCTTGACTACTTTCTTGAGCAGCATTGTAACTCGTTACGACTGCTTGACCCGTGTAGATTTCTTCAATATAACCATTAATATTAGCCAAATTTTCTTGTTGGCGCTTGAAAAGGGGTTGCGAGAAGCCCATGATGAAGGCTACCAGAACAAAACCTATCAAGACAGAACCAATCGCAGTGAAAGCCATAGTGACATTTGAGTAGAACATCATAATAATGGCTGCCACCAAGAGAACACTTGAAGTAATCAAGGTACCTAAGCCTTGGCTAAGCGATTGTCCCAAAAGGTCAACGTCATTGGTCACACGAGAGAGGGTATCCCCTTGA
Source organism: Streptococcus sp. HMSC10E12 (assembly GCF_001807855.1). Classification (NCBI taxonomy): domain Bacteria; kingdom Bacillati; phylum Bacillota; class Bacilli; order Lactobacillales; family Streptococcaceae; genus Streptococcus; species Streptococcus sp. HMSC10E12. The sequence goes on along the minus strand of NZ_KV791088.1, from coordinate 17,018 downwards.
GAGTGACTGTCGAAATAATTAAGAGGGACACTGTTGATTTTCTTTTGGATAGCTGTACGGAAACGTTGTGAAAAGCGTTGTGTAACTGTCGCAACCGTAAAGCTTTGTAGGTAACCCACAATGGCTGAAATGGCATAGAGAACAGCCAAGGTCATAGCAATACTTGCTACCTTGTCCAAATCAATGCCTGGAATCGTTCCCATTTTAGTAGGTGTAATACCTTCAGTTATAGTATTGGTAATTTCTTTAAGCTTATCTGGTCCAATAACTGTAATGACCGCTGAAATAATTGCTCCAAAAATCGCAAGGACAAACGGAATTTGGAAACCTTTAATATAGGGTTTTAAGCGTTTATAGGATGATGTTTTTGGCTTATTTTCCATTTTCTAACTCCTCCTTAGACAATTGTGAATAGGCAATTTCTTGGTAAACCTCATTATTTGCCAAGAGTTCCTTGTGAGTTCCTTGACCAACGACCTTACCTTGATCAAGTACCAAGATTTGGTCTGCATCCATAATAGTAGAGATACGTTGAGCTACAATCAACTTGGTCATATCTTGTGTTTTTTCAGCCAATTCTTGACGTAACTTACGATCGGTCTTATAGTCCAAGGCTGAGAAGGAATCATCGAAAATCAAGATTTCAGGCTTACGTGCCAAGGCACGCGCAATAGCCAAACGTTGCTTCTGTCCACCTGAGAAGTTAGACCCAGCTTGGGCAACTTCTGCTTTAAGTTGACCTTCTTTATTTTCAACAAAGTCTTTTCCTTGAGCTAATTCGAGAGCTTCCCAAATCTTAGCATCATCAAGAGGACTGTTATTGCTCGTTCCCATCGTCATATTTGACGTGATATCACCTGAGAAAAGCACAGCCTTCTGTGGAATATAACCGACTATATTGTGCAAGGTTTCATGGTCATAATGTCGCACGTCGACACCGTCAACCTTGATCGTCCCTTGCGTGGCATCATAAAAACGTGGGATAAGGTTGACAAGTGTTGATTTACCAGATCCAGTCGAACCAATAAAGGCCACCGTGTCACCTTTTTTAGCTTTGAAGCTAACATGCTCCAAAACAGGCTCTGAAGTTTCAGAATAACGGAAGGAAACATCATCAAATTCGACAGCACCCACCTCTTTAGGCTTTTCAGAACTATTTTCAGGATAAGAGACTGAAGATTGGGTATCTAGAACTTCATTGATACGACCAGCTGCTACAACTGCACGTGGAAGAAGGAAGAAAACAACAATCATCATCATGAATCCCATCACAACCTGCATGGCATAAGATGAATAAACCACCATGTCTGAGAAGAGATGGACCTTATTTTCCATAGCACCAGAAATCTTAGTTGGATCTGTTGGAATCTTAACATCTTCAATCAAATGTGCACCAATCCAATAAATAGCCAGTGTCAAACCACTTGATACAGCAGTCATCACGGGTGTCAGTAAGGCAAAAGAACGACCGATAAAGAGATTGTTTTGGGTCAAATCAGTATTGGCCTTTTCAAATTTATCCTCTTGATAACTTTCGGCGTTATAGGCACGCACCACACGAATTCCTGTAAGAGATTCACGCGTTACGCTATTCAGTTTATCGGTCAGAGTTTGAATCAAGCGTTGCTTAGGCATAACCATAATCAAGAGGAAAAGCATGAGAATGGCAATCACTGCCACAGCGACAAGCAAGGCAAGGAGCCAATTTCCATTTTTATCGGCAATCTTTGTAATCGCCCAAATGGCCATGATAGGTCCCTGTGTAATAACCTGTAACCCCATGGTAAGTACCATCTGCAATTGGGTAATATCATTTGTCGTACGGGTCAAAAGACTAGGAATTGAGAATTTCTTGATCTCTGCGTCCGAAAAATCTAGAACCTGATGGAAGATATCATCACGAAGGCGGGTGGTAAAACTTGCCGCTGTTCTGGCAGCTAAGAAACCAACAACTACAGAGGCCATAAAGCCTGCAAACGACATTAAAAGCATTCGCATCCCTGGAGCATCTGTATTCCAGGCAAAAATATCCGACGCTTTAGTTCCCTTAGTTGATAAGAGTGTCGTAATATCAGACATATAGTCTGGAATTTTCAAGTTTAGATAGACGTTCAAGCAAACAAAAATCACCGCTAAGACAATCATGATTAACTCTTTTGTCGTCAAACGTTTAAAAATTTTAAACATAAGTTACTCCTTATTTTTTTCTAAATTCATACGAATTTGGTGAAAGACACGAAAGGCTGTTTCAGCATCTTCTTTGGAAATACCTTCTAACAGCTGTTCATGGATGGCCTCTCGAAAATGTTTGACATCTCGAGCTTTCTTTTTACCTAAGTCTGTCAGATGAACATACTTGTAGCGTTTATCCTTGTCCGATGTCACCAACTCAACAAAACCATTTTTTTCCATTCGTTTGACCAAATTACTAGCCACTGATTTAGAAATACATAGTCTTTTTTCAATGTCTTTGATAAAGATTTCTTTATCTTGATTGTCAGACAAATACTTGACAGCAAATCCTTGAGGGCCAGCTAAATGCTCAACCCCATGGACCTTTCCTAACTCTTGCACGCGAGATTCCATAGTATTGATGAATTCTCTGAATTCACTAAAAGTATCTTTTCCATGCATCGCAAGTCCCTCCTTGAATAATTCTCATGGAAACTATTTTAGTTCTTATGAGAACTAATGTCAAGAAAAAAGTTCCTATGAGAACTAAAAAAGAGTGAGAAAAAAATTGCTTTCCGCTCTCACTCCCATAACTATGATTATTAAGGCTTTGAACTCAAAAACCTAGCCCGCTTGGGCTAGGCTATCTAAATAATAATCCCCTCCAAATGATCCAATTCATGTTGAATAATTTGGGCTGGCATACCAGAAAAACTTAACTGTTTAGGCATCCATTGTTCATCTAAATAGGCAACCTCAATCGACTCATAACGTCTGGTCGGACGACTTCCCTCTAAAGACAAGCAAGACTCCTCTGTTTGATAAGGTGAGGACTTGCTGACTAAAACAGGATTAAACATGACCAGATTGACAAAACCGATATTGACGATAATAACACGCTTTTTAACGCCAATCATATTGGCAGCCATACCCACACAGGCTTCCTTATGAAACTCCAGTGTATCACGTAAATCTTTAGCCAAATAGAGGTCTTCTTTAGTCGCTTCTGTCGATTTTTGTCCAAGGAAAAAGACATCCTTTACGATAGTTTTTATCATCTATTTACTCCCTTTTCTTATCTAAACTATGAAATCATATACACTTCTTTTATCGGAAACAAAGGTTTTCAATTTCATATTAATCACCTTGACCTATTATATCAAAAGGGCTACCATCTAGTAAAACAGACAAAAAAAGAAACCCGCAAGCTTCTTTTTAGTCATCTTTCTTCACTCTATACAAATAACCAATAAACGCCAAAAGACTAATAGTTGATACACCCATTGCCAATTTGGCAACTGGGGTATAGCCATAGGTCAAAACGACATCATGCTTACCTGGTGGTAGGACTAGATTAGTTGGATTCTTTTCCTTAGCTAAGTAAGTAGTTACTCGCTTTCCATCAATCCTCGCTTCTTGTCCTTTATAGTAGAAAACTGGTAGCGACAAGACTTTAGCTTCTTTTGACTCGTTATCTACTGTAAGTGCTAGCTCCTTTGGAGAACGGCTGATGGTTGACTTAATTTCCTGATTATCCAAGAAAAGATGTTTGTCAAAGACAAAGCCAAAGGGCACTTCTTTATTGGTGTAATCGCCATTTATATTTTTATAAGTTCCCTTAGCTAGCATTTCTCTCGTGACTTTTGTATTGCTTGGCAATATATTCTTGGCTTTAGTCATCTTATCTTGGACAGTAACAATCTGAAACATATTCAGGCAAAGACCAAACAAGACAAGTATCGTCGTTGCCTTCATAGACATATTTTCCAAGATATTAGACAAGGCTAAGCTGAAGAAAAGCAAGGCAAAACTCCATAATCTCCAAGGAAATTGTAGATTGGACACTGGACTCTCCTGTAATAACTGCCAAGGAAAACTATTCAAAGTTAAAAAAGCCAAAACAAGAGAAATAAAAAGGTAAATTCTAGCCTCCTTATCCTTCACAAAACGCTTAGCAAAGATTAGGCTTAGCACTAGACCCAAGAGATAGAGAAGATTAACTGATGGAGTCCTTAAATCGCTTTTTAGAATCAACTCCCAGTTGTCTGCCAGACTTAAGGCAGTCTTGGATAGGAGCGGTTTAAAAGTCGTTCGTAGGGTGACATACTTGAATTGCTCTATCATAGGAACAAAGAAAGCTAGAGACATACTAAGAGTGACAAGAGTGGCCTTAAGAAATCCTAGAATACGTTCTTTTTTATTATCCCAAATCCCAAAACTAGCTACCACTGCTATGAAAATCATAAGAGAAGCCAAAAGGACAGATAAGACATGGGAATAGACTAAACCAAGCATGCCAAGGGTCAAGACCCACCATTTCTTATAATCTCCAAATGTTATCAAACGAACGCCAACGAAAACTAGAGGTAAAAAAATCATAGCCAGCGTTTCGCCAACAGCTGCCCGGTAATAAGAATTGTGCAAGAAATAACCCGAAAAAAGATAAAAGGTAGCAAATACCATCACCTGTTTATCAGAATAGTTCAATAAACGTAATCCGTAAAAACTAAGCAAACAAGTTACAAAGCGAACAAGAAATTGAAAACTCATCCAAGCTACAAAGACTGACTGAGTCAGCTTATAGATTATGAAAATAGGATAATAAGTCAACCAGGGATAAAAGGTATTGATTAATTGTCCGGTCCCTCCGTTAGTTGTAAAATTGATAGGACTCTTCCAGACAGTATCCAAGGATAACAGTCGGTTAATGTGAAAGACAATATCATCACCATAAAGCTTGTCCCTAAAAAAGAACATAGGCAGTATCGACACTATGCTGATCAAGAAACTTATTAGAATGACTGTCTGATTAGTATACTTCTTTTCTTTTGCCCCACAGGGATCCTTTCCAAGACTCACGATTATTCCTCTCATATTCTAATTCATAAAAATCTACTCTAGAAAAAGATTTCTTACTAGCTCATTATACCAAAAAAGGACAAATCTCCTCTTCCTCCTAAGTCTGTCTAAACAAAAAAAGAAACCCGCAGGCTTCTTTTCTTATTTTATCGAGAGGCTATTAGTAATAATCTATCAATTAAACGATACCTTGTGCTGACATAGCATCTGCAACTTTAAGGAATCCAGCGATGTTGGCACCAACAACAAGGTTACCTTCATGACCAAATTCTTTAGCAGCTGCTGCAGCATTTTCGTAGATACCTTTCATGATATCGTAGAGTTTAGCATCAACTTCTTCGAATGTCCATTGTGTACGTCCGCTGTTTTGTGCCATTTCAAGAGCTGATACAGCAACACCACCAGCGTTAGCAGCTTTGGCAGGACCAAATGATACACCAGCTTTAAGGAAGACATCAATAGCTCCCAAAGTTGATGGCATGTTAGCACCTTCTGAAACAGCCAATACACCATTTGCTACAAGTGTTTCTGCATCTGTTTCATCCAATTCATTTTGAGTTGCACATGGGAATGCCAAGTCAGCTTTAACTGACCAAACTGTCTTTTCACCACCAGCAGGTGTGAAGGTTGCATTTGGACGTGCTTCTGCATATTTAACGATACGTTCACGTTTAACTTCTTTGATTTCTTTCAACAAGTCAACGTCGATTCCGTCTGGATCATAAACAAAACCAGATGAGTCAGAACATGTTACCGCTTTAGCACCAAGGCTTTGCAATTTTTCGATAGCGTAGATGGCAACGTTACCAGCACCTGAAACAACTGCTGTTTTACCGTTAAAGTTTTCACCACGTGCATTAAGCATTTGTTCTGCAAAGTAAACAGCACCGTAACCAGTTGCTTCTGTACGAGCAAGTGATCCACCCCAGTTCAAACCTTTACCAGTAAGAACACCTGTGTACTCGTTACGAAGACGTTTGTATTGGCCGTAGAGGTAACCAATTTCACGTCCACCAACACCGATATCACCTGCAGGTACGTCTGTATCTGCACCAATGTGTTTGCTCAATTCAGTCATGAAGCTTTGGCAGAAACGCATGATTTCGTTATCTGATTTACCTTTAGGATCGAAGTTTGATCCACCTTTACCACCACCGATTGGTTGACCAGTCAATGAGTTTTTAAAGATTTGTTCGAAACCAAGGAATTTGATGATTGATTGGTTTACTGATGGGTGGAAACGAAGACCACCTTTGTAAGGACCAATAGCTGATGAGAATTGTACACGGAAACCACGGTTTACTTGTACTTGTCCTTTATCGTCAACCCATGGCACACGGAATGAAACGATACGTTCTGGTTCAACCAAACGTTCCAAAAGGTTTTCTTCAATATATTTAGGATATTTATCGAAGACAGGAACAAGTGAATCGAAAACTTCTTCAACTGCTTGAAGAAACTCAGCCTCATGGCCATTTTGAGCTTTCACTTTTTCAAAAACGCTAGCAACGTACTCTTTACCTGTTGTCATATCAATGTTTCCTTTCAAATAATTACCTTAGTAATTTAATTACATGAATAGTATAAATTTTCAGAATCTTCTTGTCAAGTATTTTCTGCTATTTTTTTGATTTTTATGTTAGGTTTTGTGACATAGCAAGTGACCTCTCTTTTTTTAGTTAATCCTAAAATGTTATCAATTCAACAATGTAAGCGGATACTGTTTTTCTTGTTTTTCTCCAAAATTTTTTAAACTTTTTTTGAACTTTAAGGCTAAAATGGGTAAAAAAACAATTTAGTAAATTTACTATTTTTACATTTACAAAGATTCCCAACTATGTTATCATTAATTTAGTAATTTTACTAAATCTCAAAAAGGATCATTTTTTATGAAAAGAAAACAATTATCTGGAAAGCGCATCGGCATTGTTTTTGGAACTTTCGCTCCAATGCACGTTGGACACGTTGACCTCATTACCAAGGCAAAACGTGCTAATGACAATGTGCTTGTCATCGTAAGTGGCAGCAACACACAAGAAGATCGTGGGACACGCGCAGGCCTATCACTCAATCGACGTTTCCGTTATGTTCGAGAAGTCTTCTATGATGATGAATTAGTCGTTGTGGATAAACTAGACGAAGCTGGGATGCCAGCCTATCCAGAGGGCTGGGTGCCTTGGGTTAATCGTATCAAAGAGCTTATCGCTAAGAATACGGATAATCCTGAAAAGATTACCTTCTATGTTGGAGAGCTAGAGTATGTGACTGAGCTCAATCGCTATTACCCTCAAGCTCAGGTAGAACTCATCGAACGTTCTATTATCAATATCTCTGCTACTGAGATTCGCGACAATCCGATGGAAAATTGGCGTTTTATCACCAAGCCTTTCCGTCGCCACTTTACGCGCAAGGTCCTTGTTGTGGGCTCTGCTAGCGGTGGAAAGACTACTCTTGTCAAGGATTTGGCCCGCACTTACAATGCTCCCTGCTCTCTGGAATATGCTAGGGAATATCAAGAAAAGTATAATGTACGAGATGACGAGTTAGATACCAACGACTATATTCACCTCCTAACAGATCAATATGCCCAGACCTCTGATATCATTGACAAAGGGCAACACTCAGGACTTATCTTTGCCGATACCAATTCAACAGTCACTAAGGTCTATATTGACTACTATTTGAAAGAAAATATCTCCCAAGAAGAGTTCGACATGTTGGATCGTCTCTATCAGGTAACTCAGGCCCGTGAAAAGTGGGATTTGATTTTTGTGATTCTGCCAAAATCAAACTATGTAGATGATGGTTTCCGTGACATGACTATGGCCGATAATCAAACACGTGACTGGTTTACCAAGCATCTCTTAAACCTCCTATCACCATTCAAAGATAAAATTGTTATTTTAGGGGAAAATAGTAATAGCGACAGCTTCTTTGCGGACAACTACCACAATGCCAAAAAAGCAATCAAGGAACGTCTACACATCGAGATTTAGAAGACTGGTGTAAAGCACTCATCATTTGCACTTACAATAAATAAAGGAGGAAACCTATGACTAAAACCTTCGAAAACTCTGGTAGTGAAAAGGAATTTTTGGACATCTATAGGCGAGAGGAAGAGGATAAGTACGTTAAGCCCTCAGTGACCGTTGACTCGGTCATCTTCCGCTATTATGAAGGAAGAGTCCAAACCTTACTTATCAAGCGAAAAAACCATCCCTTCATGGGGAAATACGCCCTCAGTGGTGGCTTCGTTCAGGAGCAAGAAGATCTCAATCTAGCTGTCTGTCGCGAAGTACAGGAAGAAACATCCGTTAAACTCAATCCTGACCACATTGAGCAACTCATTACAGTGGGAACACCTTATCGGGATCCTCGAATGTGGACCATTACAGTGGCTTATCTCTGCTTTATGACCTTTAATGACATTCAAGTGGAAAAGGCTGCCGACGATGCAGCATCTACGCATTGGTTAGACATCGCCATGGTAGACGGTCGACTGCAACTTGTTGATGGTGAAAAACAACTATCACATGATGACCTCGCCTTTGACCACTGGGAAATCCTCTTAACAGCTATGAAACGTATCAAGGGACGACTCGAATACTATCCAACTATCCTTTCCATTATGCCCGAGGAAAACACCTTGACTACCTACCGTCAACTTTTTGGTACCTTTAATGAAGACTACCTCAAGATGGATTCCACAAATTTCTTGCGCCGCTTTAAACACCTCTTCCAAAAAACAGGTCGTCAGGTAGCTACGAGAACCAGAAAAGCTGCCACCTACACTTATAACATCAAGCCACTCTAAAGTAGGTCTTTGTTTGACAATTTGATACTTATTTAGTAGTATTAAGAAAAATTAATAAGAGGTAGCCTATGAAAAGTTTTACATTGATTAGTGGCATTCTCATTACACTCTTGGGTGTCTTTTTCTTCGCTAATCCTACAAACCTTCTTGCCATCGTTGGTTGGCTGTTTGCCCTAGTGATGCTGGTATCTGGTGTTTCAAGTCTCATGGTTTATTTTAAACGAGATAACGAAAACCGCTCCTTCTTCCAACTGCTTCAGAGTATCATTTCCATTGTTTTTGGGATTATTTTGCTATCAACATCAGCATGGGTGCTCTCAGGTGTAGCTGTAACCATTATCGCTTGGTGGCTTCTTGTCTCAGCCTTTACACAAGGCTTTCAAGCTCATCGCCAACGTCAATTCGGCTTCTCAGGACAACCTGCCCTGTCAATCGCCTTAATTTGTCTGGTATTTGGGCTCTTACTCTTTAGTGCTCCGTTTTTCTCAGCCTTTCTTATTGGGCGCTTGGTAGCTTCCTTAATTATCTTTACGGGTGTTTCAGTCCTTTCCTTTTCATTCCGCTTGTGGTAAGAAGAAACCAGACACTACATAAACATAAAAAAGCCTTGCAAATGCAGGGCTTTTGTCATACTTTGATTACTAAAGAGCTTATCCCTCTAGCTCACTCAAATACTCATAGCGTTCATACTTTTCAAGTAGGGTTTCGTTAGCAGCATCCAAATCACGTTGAAGGGTAGCTAACTGTCCATAATCGCTAGCATTTTCAAGCATGGCTGCTTCAATCTCTTCGATTTTGGCTTCAAGGTCAGCAATCTCATCTTCGATGGTCGCCCACTCTTGTTTTTCAAAGTAGCTCATGCGTTTTTTGTCTTCTTTGACTTTCTCAACTTTAACGCTAGCTTGCTCTTTTTCCTTCTCGAGGAGGGCTGATTGCTCTTGTAAGAAGGCTTTTTCATCAAGGTAGTCTGTGTAGTTACCAAAAAACTCTCGAACACCACCCTCTTCAAAGGCTAGAATCTTGTTAGCTACCTTGTCCAAGAAATAGCGGTCGTGACTTACGGTAACGACAGGGCCGCCAAAACCATTAAGGAAGTTTTCCAAAACCGTCAAAGTTGCAATGTCCAAATCATTTGTCGGCTCATCCAAGAGCAGAACGTTAGGCTTTTCAATCAGAATCTTAAGTAGATAAAGACGTTTCTTTTCCCCACCAGAGAGCTTGGCAATCTGTGTCCCATGGGTAGAACGAGGGAAAAGGAATTGCTCCAAGAGCTCTGTGATACTGGTTGTCCCAACCGTTGTCTTAACTTCATCTGCAACTTCTTGCAAGTAGTTAATGACACGCTTGCTCTCATCCATATCTTTAATTTGCTGTGAGAAATAACCAATACGTACCGTCTCACCAATATCTAGGACACCAGCTGTAGGCACAAGGTCACCATTAATCAGATTGAGCAAGGTCGATTTTCCGACACCATTATCCCCAACAATACCGATACGATCACGATTTTGCATGATAAGATTGAAATCACTGAGAATTTGCTTGCCATCTTCATAAGCAAAATCGACATGCTCGAAGTTCACTACCTTCTTACCAATACGGCTGGTCTCAAAGTTAATTTCAAGATCGTCATTATTGACCGTTTGGTGAACCTCACCCTTAAGATCCTTAAAGCGATTGATACGAGCTTGTTGTTTGGTTGCACGTGCCTGTGGTTGCGTTCGCATCCATGCTAACTCCTGCTTATAGAGTTGCTTTTTCTTGTGAAGGGCTGCTGCATCTCGTTCATCTTGTTCGGCCTTTAGACGCACATAGTCTTGATAATTCCCCTGGTATTCAATCAGATTAGCCTGGTCTAACTCAAAGATACGTGTGGCTACATTGTCCAAGAAATAACGGTCGTGGGTAATAAAGAGTACCGTCTTTTTAGAAGACTTAAGAAAATTCGTCAACCAAGCAATAGTATCAATATCCAAATGGTTGGTTGGCTCATCCAAGAGCAGGAGATCTGCATCATTCAAGAGAACCTGAGCCAACTGCACACGACGACGAAGACCACCTGAGAGATCCCCGACCTTTTGCGAGAGGTCTGACAATCCCAACTTAGACAAGACTGTCTTAACCTCGCTCTCAATGGACCAAGCATCTAGACTATCCATCTCAGCCATAACCTTCTCCAAGCGAGCCTGATTCTCCTCAGAATAATCTGCCATAAGGGTTTCATATTCACGAATCAAAGCCATCTCACGAAGGTCTGATGACAAGACTGTATCAAGCACTGTCTTGCTGTCATCAAATTCTGGCTCCTGAGTCAAATAAGCAATCTTATAGCCATTAGCCTTAGTGAAAGGTGACACATCACCATCAAAACCAATACGCTCAGAGACAACATCTAGCAAGGTTGTCTTACCTGTCCCATTGACACCAATAATCCCAATACGATCCAAATCATGGATAATAAATGAAATCTCTTTAAAAACCGTCTTGTCTCCAACGGACTTGGTTAATTTTTCAACAATAAAATCTGACATCTTACTTCCTTCTTACAAATAACACCGCTACGGATCCTACGCATGCTCTGTAGCGGTGTTTTATTTTTATAACGTCACTAGACTTATTTCATCGCTTGAACAAAGGCCATAATGGCTTCCTTGTCATTAGCTAGTTTCCCATCAACGATGGCATTTTCAATGGCTTTAAGTACACGTCCAAGGTCGGGACCAGGTTTGAATCCTAGCTCCTTCATCAGCGTGCCACCATTCACAACGATTTCGTGCTTATCATGGATTAGCAACTGACCATCCAAATCGGCAATGCGCTCATAATCGACGTCCAAGCCCTGAGCCTGTCTCAAAGTCTCAGCCGCCTCTAAGAGCTCCTTACCATACTGATAAACATCTTGTTTAGTCACGGCTCTCTCCAAACGGAAATTGAAAATCTCAATCAAGGACTGAACTGTCTTTTGGAAATTAACAGACGTCTTCCATTTTTTAAGGAAAGAGCGTGGATTATCATGCTTGAGAGCCAAAAGAGTTGCCGCCCAAGCCTGTTCAGAACTTGTAAATCTAAAGTCCTCCAAATAGTCTGCCACAAAAGACTGCCATTCTTCAGCAGTTTCTTGAAAATCCGGAAGGTACTGATAAGCCTTAGTCGCTAGAAGTGCCTTGATTCCCTTTTTCCAATGTGGGGCCAAAAGCAACTTATCGAACTCGATGAAACTTCGCTCAATCGAAATCTTTTCCAGAAGTGGGGCATGGCTGGTCATAGCCTGAAAAGTTTTTTCTTCGATATCAAAGTCTAAACTCGCTGCAAAACGTAGCCCTCGCATGATACGAAGAGCATCTTCGTTAAAGCGTTCCTCAGCCTTACCAACAGCCCTCAAAACACGGTTGTCCAAATCAGCAAGCCCATCGAACTTGTCGATAACCTCAGCATTTTCATTAAGAGCAAAAGCATTGACTGTAAAATCACGACGCTTGAGGTCCTCTTCCAATGAACGCACAAAGGACACGCTAGACGGACGACGGTAATCTACATAGACGTCCTCTGTTCGGAAGGTCGTCACCTCATACTCACCGCCATTTTCCAAGACCAAAACGGTCCCATGCTCAATACCGATATCCACCGTACGCTCGAAGATCTGCTTGGTCTCCTCAGGATATGAAGATGAAGCAATGTCTACATCATGAATGGGACGGTTAAGAAGGGCATCTCGTACCGAACCACCAACAAAGTAAGCCTCAAAACCCGCAGCCTTAATCTTCTCTAATATTGGTAAAGCCTTCTGAAATTCAGAAGGCAAATAACTTAATCTCATAGTAAATGTTCCAAACCATAAACAAGCTGATCACGTTTAACCACTTCTTTAATACCTAGGTTAACTCCACCCATAAAGGAAATACGGTCATAAGAATCATGACGCAAGGTCAAGCCCTCTCCTTGGGCACCAAAGATAACCTCTTGGTGAGCTACAAGCCCTGGCAAACGCACACTGTGAATGCGGAAACCATCAAACTCAGCACCACGTGCTCCAGCGAGGGTTTCCACTTCATCCTCAGCTCCCTGACGTTTAGACTCGCGAACCTCACGAATAAGTTCAGCTGTTTTCACTGCTGTACCTGAAGGCGCATCTTTTTTCTTGTCATGGTGAAGCTCAATGATTTCAAGATCTGGGAAATATTTGCTAGCTTCTGCCGCAAACTTCATAAGAAGGATAGCACCAATAGCAAAGTTAGGGGCAATCAAACCACCAATAGACTTGTCTTTAGAAAGGTCTGTCAATTCCTGAATTTGTGCTTCAGTAAATCCTGTGGTACCCACAACTGGTGCAAAACCATTCTCCAAAGCAAAACGAGTATTTTCATAGGCAACAGCTGGCATAGTGAAATCCACCCAGACATCTGCGTCAAAGCCAACCAAATCCGCTTTATCTGTGAAGACAGGAACACCGTCCACTTCTTTTTCTGTCGCAAATGGGTCAAGCAAGGCAGCCAAAGTCAATTCGTCATCTCCCTTGACCATTTCAACCGCAGTTGAACCCATTCTTCCTTTAAATCCAGCAACAATAACTTTAATAGACATGTCATTTTTCCTCTCTATTGATTTTAATCATAGACAAACCCCATTCCAGATGGATAGTACTTATTTGGTAAATTTAGGTGTTATACCTAGTACTAGTGCTCCTTCACCCAAGTGTGTCGCAATTACAGCACATAAGGATACCACTGTTGAAACGCTAATTCCCTGTGCTTCTAGCTGCTTTTTAAAATCTTCAGCTTTTTCAGGAGCATTGGTGTGAAGGATACTAAGTTCCATTTCACGATTTTCCTCAGCTAGGGCAACCAAACGTTTCACAGCTTTCTTCTCTGTACGCACCTTTTCAAAAACAACGATTTTTCCTTCGTCATTAAAATTCAAAATAGGTTTGATAGACAAAAGATTTCCTAAAATCGCCGAACCATTCGACAAACGGCCACCCTTAACCAGATGATTAAGATCATCCACAAGAATATAAGCCGTCGTTTGGTCAACTTGCTCCTCAAGCTTCTTCAAAATGTTCTCAAAAGACATTCCTTGGGCTGACCAATGCAAAACGTTTCTCACCATAGCTCCCATAGGAGCTGCTGTGATTTTTGTATCAGGAAAAGCAATCTTCAACTTGGCATGGTCCTCAATCAAAAACTGACTATTGGCCCAAAAACCAGAGATTCCTGAAGAAAGGAAAAGCCCAATGACATGGGTATAACCTTCTGCCTCCAACTCCATAAGCAAGTTATCCAAGTCAGCTAGATTTGGTTGTGACGTCTTGAGCAGTTCCTCAGAGTTTGCCATTTGTTCATAAAACTTATTGACATCCAAGTTTTTTCCTTCAACAAAAGGCTGCCCCTCAATGATGACTGGAATATCTAAAACATAAACATCAGCATGGCCCTGAATCTCAGCAGGGAGATTAACCGATGAATCCGTAATAACTGCAAGAGACATCTTAGAACTCCAAGTTGATACCAGGGCGATCCAAGGCAATTTCAGTTACTTCATAAGTCAAACGTTGAAGCGTATCCAAGAGCGGTGCAGCCAAGGCTTCTGCTTCTTCTTGTGAGAAGTCTTTTGGTTCATTGACGATACGGTTTTGAATATGGTCCATTTGAGAAACAATCCCTGAGATAACAAACTCATCACGGACAATCATAAATTGCAAAACAGCTACAACAGACGTATTGTTAGCTTCTTCATCTTTATTGTGCAACTGGAAAGTTACTTCAACATTTGTTTTAGGCACACCATTCTCTTTTTCCCACTCATGGTTACGAACATCATAGTGGTAACGGTTAACAAATACTTTTTCGCGAATTAAATCCATTAGTCATATTCTCCTTGATACAATTACTCTTTATTATAGCATAAATATGCTTTATTATGGGAATATTATTGACAGAAAAATGAGTATTTAGACTGAGTTTGACAGCAATAATAATCACTAGAAAAGTAGGAGCTTTGATTTAGGTCTAAGAACACTAAAATAAGGCTCCTTCATCAGAAGAGAGCCCTTATATTGCCAGCTAACAATCCCTCAAAGAACATTTCTGCTGTCCCTTTTCATCAAAATTCTCAGGAGCTAGCCAATTCTCAAATCGTTTCTTAAGTGCCGGCCACTCACTATCAATAATCGAGAACCAGTCCGTATCACGGCTACGTCCCTTATAGATAGCATGGTTACGAAAACGCCCCTCATAGGTGAACCCTAAACGCATGGCAGCATTGGCAGAAGGACGGTTGAGACTATCACATTTCCACTCATAACGACGATAGTTAAGATCTTCAAAGACATATTTCATAAGCAGGTATTGAGCTTCTGTAGCTGCTCGAGTCTTTTGTAAAGCAGGTGCTAAAATCACTCGTCCCATCTCAACACTACGATTTTTTGGTGTAATAGCCATAAGTGAAAAGGTTCCCAGAACCTTACCTGAAGCCTTATCCCTGATGGCAAAGAAATAAGGGTTATCGGATTGCTCATAATCCTCCAAACACTGACGTACAGCTTCTTCAGATTCAAATGGATCGGCATACATATAGGTCCAATCAGAAAGAATCTGATTAGTAAAGTAAAAGTCTAAAATGTCCTCATAATGCTCTGCCACTGTCAAATGTTCAACGCTACAATAACGACCTTCTAATAGAGCAACATCTGGCATTTTACCTGGACTGGCATCTGCTAGACTTGGCCCTACTTCTTGTTGGTAGTGATTTAAAGGCATAGGATTCTCCTTTTTTCATAAAGAAAAGCCTACACAAAAGTGCAGACTTTAGCTTAATTATTTAGCAACTGGGTATACAGATACTTGTTTTTTGTCGCGACCTTTACGTTCGAAACGTACAACACCTTCAACTTTAGCGAAGAGTGTATCGTCACCACCACGGCCTACGTTTACACCTGGGTAGATGTGTGTACCGCGTTGACGGTAAAGGATTGATCCACCTGATACAGTTTGTCCATCAGCTGCTTTAGCACCTAGACGTTTAGCTTGTGAATCACGACCATTGGAAGTAGAACCCCCACCTTTTTTGTGGGCGAAAAGTTGCAAGTTTTCAAGAGTTTTCAACATAAGATTGTGTCCTTTCTTAGTGATTAGTCGCTAACTTACGCGTTGATAGCGTTGATAACAACTTTTGTATAAGGTTGACGGTGACCTTGTTTACGGTGGCTACCTTTTTTAGGTTTGTATTTGAAAGTAACAACTTTCTTTTGTTTACCTTGTTTTTCGATAGTTCCGACAACAGTAGCTCCCTCAACAACTGGAGTACCTACTACAGTTTTATCACCACCGACAAGAACAACTTCGTTAAAAGTTACTTCTGATCCAGCTTCAGCGTTGATTTTTTCAACGTAGATCGCTTGACCTACTTCAACTTTAACTTGTTTTCCACCAGTTTTGATGATTGCGTATGTGCTCATGATGCACCTCCTATTAAAATTTTTAATGTGTCTGAGGTTTCCCTCTGTGAAGACTCGCCTAGTACTGCGGGGACAAACCCACTTGCAAACAGTAGTCGTGCGGTTGCACAGGACGTGCATTTAGTCAACGTTACAATTCTATCATTTTTTCCCTCTAATGACAAGAGAAAAAGTTATTTTGATTATTCTTATTCTGCTCATTGAAATTTATCAAAGTTACGATTACCCTAATCAACTTTTATTCCATATCTTCCTAGGAAAGTCTTAGCTAAATCTTGCTCAATCGTATCTAAAGAAAGACTCCTATCAGTTATTAAAATCTGATACCGCTCCGTTCCTTCAAAATAGAAGTGATTCAATGCCTGATAGCCATTTCGTTCATAAAATGCTAAACGTTTTAGACGTTGAGCCCGATTAGAGACTTGCTCCTCATCCATAGGCTCAATCGTAAGCACACACGGTCGTTCTCTTGCTTCTTCCCTAACTTGTGCCAAAATTTGACTACCGTAACCCTGCGACTGTTTACTTTCCTCAACCGCAAGAAAGAGAAGGTAGACCAGGTTATCAGTACAGATTGCATAGGTAAAACCAATAAAAACTCCCTGATCAAAATAAGCCAAGAAAGATTGTCCATTTTTCAAACTGTTCCAAGACAATTGCCAGAGTGGGAGCCTCTCCTCCACAGGAAAAGGGCTCTATAATTTCTGTAGTGGGTAAAAC